>SLCI01000167.1 GCA_007125875.1 Kiritimatiellia bacterium
AGGAAGAAAATATCTGTCGTACGTCCATCCGGCGATCCGAACGGTACGGGATGTTGGGCGCGGCCGATCACCACGAACGAGTCTTCCGACATGTAGGGCTCGTGATTCTTGGCATGCAACAACGCAATGCCGCCGGCCAAGGCCGTGGAGCACATTTGCTCGCGTTCTTGAATCGCCGCCAGCAAGTCGCCCGGGTAATTGAGAAGCTCCGTATCCTCCGCTAGCTTCACCATATCGCGAATGACCGAGCTTTTTGTTTTAGCTTTCAGCGCGGGTTCAATGAAGGAGGCTTTAATGAGCTCGGGTATGATCGCGCTCTTGGCCGAAAGATCGTGCGTCTTCGCCGACGAGACTTCATGGTAAGAAGACAGCTCTGGTTCGGAGAAGCCCAGAATACGGCGCGAGGCCCAGGAATCGATTTCCTTTTGACGGAAGACAACCCGATCCCCCTGACGATCAAAGGGTATCTCACGGCGTCGCACCAGCAGTTCCAAATCCTGCGTCGACACATGGAGGTAGTCGGCTAACTCCTGAATATTGAAGACCTTGTATGACATGACTTTACACACACTCAACAACGACTGCGGCACTATGCCATGATCGATAGAAATCGCAAGCCAATTGCATCAATGTGCAGCCATTCTCATTTTGGCCTCTGCGGCTCACCGGGACGGTTCGCCCTACCACGCGAATCCCAGCACTTTAAGGAAAAAATGGTAGGGCGAGGCGTCTCTGCCGAGCCGCGATTCGGAGTGGGAGGCCAAAATGAGAATTGCTGATCAACGTGCGGGAACTTCCGTGTTGACGTGATTATGGCACCACGTATTCTCACGACATGAATACACGTAAGGCAGAATGGACGCGCGAGACCACCGAAACGCAAATCGAGGCCTCGTTAAATCTTGATGGTAGCGGGACGTACAGCATCGATACCGGTATCCCGTTTTTTAATCACATGTTGGAGTTGATGACCAAGCATGCGCTCTTCGATTGCACATTAAAGGCAACAGGTGATTTACCGGTCGATTATCATCATACCGTTGAGGATGTTGGGATCGTTTTGGGTAAACTGGTTTCCGACGCACTCGGTGACCGCAAGGGTATTGCGCGTTATGGGTATTCATTGCTGCCGATGGATGATGCGCTGGCACAAGTGGCGATTGATTTAGGTGGGCGTCCTTATCTCGTCTATAAAGTAACCAACCGTAAGCGCAAAATCCGCGACTTTGACTTGCATATCATTGAGCATTTCTTTCGCTCATTTTGTGATCAAGCGCGCATGAACCTGCACATTATCCAACCATACGGTGACGACGTGCATCATGCGTATGAAGCGATTTTCAAAGGCGTAGCGCGGGCGCTGTATATGGCGTGTGCGAGGGACGCGCGTGTGCAAGGTGTGCCTTCCAGTAAAGGTCGAGTGGAAGGAACCTGATGTCGGCTAGAATTGGTATTATTGATTACGGGATGGGTAATCTCGGAAGCGTGACCAATGCGTGTCGCTATCTGAACCTCAGCGCCGGTATCATTACGAAACCGGACGAGATCGACCAATATACGGCGTTGATTTTGCCGGGCGTCGGGGCCTTTGGCGATTGTGTGAGCCATTTAGTGGATCATGGCCTGCAAGAGCCATTACGTCAGTGGATCCAAGCCGATCGCCCGTTTTTGGGTATCTGTCTTGGTTTGCAGGTGCTGTTTGAAGGTTCCGAGGAATCGCCTGATGCGAAAGGTTTGGGTATATTCCCCGGTGTGGTCAGACGATTTCGTTTGCCGCCGGAATATAAAGTACCGCAGATTGGCTGGAGCCGTGTCCAGCAGCAAAAGTCCGAGTGTCCGCTGTTCCGTGATATCGCAGATAGCATGCACTTCTATTTTGTGCACTCATATTATGCGGATTCCGCGTCGGCGGACTTTACCGCCGGTATAACAACGTATGGTGTGGATTATACCTCTGCCCTCTGGCAGGGGAAAACGATGGCCGTGCAGTTCCATCCTGAAAAGAGTCAGCGACTGGGCCTGCAGATGTTGAGCAACTTTGCTGTTTGGGTGAAAGAGGAGATGGAACGTTGAGTATTGCAATTTTACCAGCAATTGATTTGAAGGATGGACAGTGCGTCCGGTTACGGCAAGGCCGAGCTGATGATGTAACGGTGTATTCACCTGATCCTGTCCGTATGGCACGGCACTGGGCGGATGCTGGTGGCGATTATCTGCACGTGGTGGATTTGGACGGCGCGTTTGAGGGTGCCCCTGTCCATCAGGAAGTGATCGGACGGATGGTGGAGGCGATCGATATACCGGTGGAAGTCGGTGGCGGCTTACGGACCGATGAGGATATTCAGCAGTTGCTGGGCTTGGGGGTAGCTCGTGTGATCCTGGGCACGCGCGCTTGTGCATCACCCGAACACCTAGCTGAACTGATTGAGCGTTTTGGTGACCGTATTGCCGTCGGGATCGATGCGCGTGACGGACAGGTACAGGTTAAAGGTTGGACGGAAACAACGGCGATGAAGGCCACCGACCTGGCGCGTCAAATGGGCGAGGCGGGCGTGGCCACGATCATTTACACGGACACGGCTCGCGATGGCATGTTGCACGGCGTGAATGTCGATGCCATGGCCGCGATCTGCAAGGCTACCGAGAGTGAAGTGATTGCGTCCGGCGGGGTGTCATCGGCAGACGACATTCGTGCCCTCAGCCAATTGCAGTGTGCAAATCTGACCGGGGCCATCGTTGGCAAGGCGTTATACGAAGAGCGGGTGTCCATTGCAGAGCTGAAAGCTGCACAATGAAGTTAAACTATCAAGAGTCTGTTCTCCCCAATAAAGTGCGCGTGCTCAGCGCTTACATGCCGCAAGTGCAGAGTGTGGCCTGCGGTATTTGGGCGGGTGTCGGTGGTCGCCACGAGACAAAGCGTCAGTCAGGCGTCAGCCACTTCATTGAGCATCTGCTCTTTAAGGGCACCGCGAAGCGCTCGGCCCGTGCCATCTCTCAAGCAATCGAAGGGCGCGGCGGATATTTCAATGCGTTTACGCAAGAGGAGGCGACCTGCTACTACTCGCGAATTGGTGCCAAGCATGCCTGGACAGCGCTGGACGTGCTGACCGACATGTATATCGCGCCACGCTTTGCTCCGGCGGACATTGATAAGGAGCGGGGCGTCATCATAGAAGAGATCATGATGTATCGCGATCAGCCCAGCCAACTGGTGCAGGACTTTCTGGGCGAGTGCTTGTGGAATAATCATCCGGTTGGTCGTCCATTAATCGGAACGCCGGAAAATATAGTTCGCATGAGTCGCGAGGAAATCCTCGCCTTCAAAGACAAAAAATATACCGGCGCAAACACGTATCTCGCCTTTGCCGGCAAGGTGGACCATGACGAGTGTGTCGAACGGGCACAAAGAGCGATGGAACGCTTGCCAGGAAAACCCGCGCCGCGTTGTCCGCGCGTGACCGATCAGACGGGACAAACGCCCGTCTTGATTTATCCGAAAGAAATAGAACAAACGCATATGGCGTTAGGCCTGCGATTGTTCGGTCGCCGTGATCCGCGACGCTTCGCGCTGAAACTGCTAAGCGTGATACTTGGCGAGAATATGAGTTCCCGACTTTTTCAGTCGGTTCGTGAAAAGCATGGATTGGCCTACTCAGTGCATAGTGGCATGCATCTGTTTGATGAAACGGGTGCTCTGGTCATCAGTGCGGGACTGGAAAAGGCTAAGGCATTGAAGGCTCTGCAGCTTATCCTGGGCGAATTGAAGCGACTGACGGATCGGCGCGTGTCAGCGAATGAGCTGAAGCGTGCGAAAGATTATGCCATTGGACAACTTGAGATTGGCTTGGAAAGTACGATCAACCAGATGATGTGGATTGGTGAAAATAACCTTTCCTTTGGACGCCTGATTCAGCCATCAGAGGTTATGGCCGCTTATCAGGCGGTTACGGCAGATGACCTGCTAGTGCTTGCACAAGAGGTGTTCAAGGCGGAACGCCTAAGCATCGCGCTGGTGACGCCCACAGAAGCGACTCCGTCGGAGGCGACTGTCTCGGCTGCGGTGAGCCAGTTGAGCTAAGGCGCTAAACTTTACGCGATAGTGTGATTTGCGCTCGATACGCGCGCAATCTTACCGCTCGGCGAGAATTCGAAATCAAGGTGTCCGAGCACCACGCCAGCATGGCCAACTTGCGAAATAATCGTGGGCAATTGACCGGGCTTCTCAATCAGCGAGGGTTCGTCCAGCAATGTGTGGGTATGGCCGCCAATGATTAAGTCGATTCCATCGACAGCCTCGGCGACATCGCGGTCACTGATCTGATCTGTTTCATACTCATAGCCTATGTGGCTGAGACATATGACCAAGTCACAGGCATAGTCGGAGCGCAGCGTATGGACGATTCGCTCCGCGACGGGAATTGGTTGAAGGTATTCAACGCCTTCATGCAATTGAGGTAAAACGAGTGCCTCAAACGCGACACCGATACCTAGGATACCAACCCGGATGCCGTCTACATCACGAATCATATAGGGCCGACAAAACGCACCCATTTCCGGTGCACCCGTAAAATCATAATTGGAGATCACGAAGGGGAACTGCGCTTTTGGCGCAACTTCGACAAAACCTTCCACGCGATTATCAAACTCATGATTCCCAATGGTGGACGCGTCGTAGCCCATCATTGACATGAGTTCAAAGTCGAGGGCCCCGCCGTAAAAGTTGAAGTACGGCGTGCCTTGAAAGGTGTCACCCGCATCCAATAATAGATTGTTGGGTCGCTTGTCGCGTAGCTTGTTGATTAAGGCCGCCCGCCGTGTGATGCCTCCCAGCCCGGCGAAATCCCCCGATCCCTCTGGAAACGGATCAATTCTGGCATGGGTATCGTTGGTGTGCATGATGCTCAACACGCGGTTGCGCGATTGCGCACTATAGGCGGTCAACGGCGTTAGGCCACCCAGGCCGATTCCGGCACTTACTGCGCTTACTTGTTTGAGAAAGTCTTTTCTAGTGATCATGAGCTCACTCCTTAATCGTGATGCGGCCATCCAGCACAGGTTCAATCTGATCGATTTCGCGTAAATACTCGATAAAGGCGTCGCGAATGAGAATCGGAATATCCACTCGCTCTAGCGGCGACCATAGGGTAGGAACTTCGCCGCCACCGTTGGCCATCCACTCGTTGGTCACTAGCCAGTATGTTTGGTCGGGATCAACGGGCTCTCCGCCAACCGTGATATCGTGCCCTTGATTTCCCTCAATCACCATACGCATGCCACTGATTGGTTCACCACCATAAATGGCCAGCTCATTGGCAATCGATTGCAGCTGCTCGCCAGTAAACTTGAGTAGAGCCATATAATTTTCGAACGGCATCAGCTCAAAAATAGTGCCCACGGTAATATCGCCTTTGGGCAAAGGGATTCGCAGGCCGCGATGATTCATCAGGGCAATATCGACCGGTCCATCGTGGGCTTTTTCTGCCACCACCAGTAGAATGTCTGCGGCTAGATTGCCGAGGGAGGTTTCCGGTTGTCCGACTTCCATGACTTCAGGAGACGTGGTAAGGCGCTCATTCATGACCCGTATCAGATCTTGTTGGTAAGGGGCAATGTGCTCTGCAATCGCCTCGTCTGGCGCGATCTCGCCATCCACTCGAATGTAGCTCGAATCGAATCCTGAGCGTGTAACCTCGTCTTGTTCGACGTCTGGCGTGCACGCGGACGTTGTTAGGAGTAGGATGGCAATAACGCCTGAAAGCCAGTTTGCTTTAGTCAACATGCTGCAAGATCTCATATGAACTCCTATCGATCAGTGAAGGTATTAAACTAATGGAAAATAGATAGGAATCCAATACTATCCGTTACAGTAATTTCGCCTGCAAGCTTGCCCCAACGATCGGCTTTCTCGTATGTTGATGGCGTAGAAGGGTGACGGACAGAGCGTGTATGAATAAGCTTCGATTGGCGAGTTTTGGAATTCGGGGATATGTGGGGGAGTCGCTTCCGCCCACAACGGTGATTGATTTCGCTTCCGCTTTTGCCACCTATGTAGATGGTGGGCGCGTCTTGCTTGGTCGCGATACACGCTACTCCAGCCCGATGCTGCACGCGGCGGTACTTTCGGGATTGATGAGTGGCGGATGCGAAGTGTTCGATTTAGGTGTCTGTCCAACGCCTTTACTGCAGTTTGCCGTCAAGAGCTATGGAGCTATGGGCGCCGTATCGATTACAGGTGGTCATAATGCAATGGGGTGGAATTCGGTCACCTTGATCGGGGCGGATGGAGCGTTCATCGAACCTGTTGGCGGCGAGTCAGTGTTGGATAGCTTTCACGCCCGCATCTTCCGGCAAAGCGACTGGTGTTCCATCGGTAAGGTTAAACAGATTGAAGACGCTGCTGATTCGTATTTTGAGACATTAGCCCAGTGGGTCAATCTGGAGGCTATCCGAAAGGCCAACTTCCGTATTTTGATTGATCCGGTCGGTGGTGCGGGCTGCGCTTATTTAGATGCGTTCGCGCAACAGTTGAACCTCAACGTCGTTTCGGTCAATGCCGAACCGTCTGGATACTTAGCCCGTGAGCCGGAGCCACGACCTCGGAGTGCCCTGCAGATGGCTTCGATTATTGGACACACCGGCGCGCAGGCCGGCTTTCTGCTCAGCAGCGATATGGGGCGAGTGTCGATGGTCACCGAAACGGGTGAACCGACCAGTGAAGAGTATACCTTTCCGTTGATTGCTAATCATGTATTGGCCAAAAAGTCCGGGCCAGTGGTCACCAATATTTGTACAACCCGCACCCTCGATGAGATTGCGCGGCGTCACAAAGTGCCACTGATCAAGACACGAGTCGGGCAAGCCTATGTCCTGTCAACCGTGCGGGATACCCAAGCAGTGCTGGGCGGGGAGGGGAGTGGTAGTGTCGCCTTGCCCGCTTTTAGTCCTGCCTTTGATGGTTTCATGATGATGGCATTAATCCTTGAGGCGATGGCCGAAACGGAGTTAACGCTGTCAGCGTTGGTGAAGCAATTGCCACGCTATCACATCATCAAGCGCACTGTCCCTTGTGGCTCGCGCGACGGATATCTGGCAGTGGATGCCTTGCGTGAGCTCGCGACGCAGCAGGGGCAGGGCGAAGTCGACTATACGGATGGCTTGCGGGTGGATTTTGAGGATAGTTGGGTGCACGTGCGGATATCGCAGACCCAGCAAATGGTGCGCATCATCGCCGAAGCGACCGATGCCGAGACGGCCGAGCAACGGGCTGAAGAATCCATTCGCGTGATTCAGAAGATTTTATGAAACAGACGCTAAAAATTGGAGTATCGGGCGTCCGAGGGATCGTTGGACAATCGTTTTCTCCACAGCTGGCCTCAACGTTCGCGCAAGCGCTCGGTACGTTTGTCGGGCCTGGCGAAGTGCTCGTCGGCCGCGATACCCGGTCTACTGGAGGCATGATCGAACAGGCGGTGATGGCGGGATTGCTGAGTGTCGGTTGCAAACCGGTACTGCTTGGGATCGTGCCTACACCTTCGTTGCTCTTCATGGTGCGCCATCGCAGCGCACGTGGCGGTATCATGATCACGGCCAGTCACAATTCGGTCGAATGGAATGCGCTTAAATTTGTCGATCGTCGAGGCATGTTCTTTAGCACCATTCATGCGGAGGA
>SLCI01000216.1 GCA_007125875.1 Kiritimatiellia bacterium
CCAAAGTCATGTCCATCGCCTAACTTGCTGGAACTGCTATTCAAGCAACCCGTACCTTGACTAATCAAGAGCACGAGCAAGCCAGCTAGCGCGATTCCAGATCGACCTTTGACCACAGCGGATGTATATGTAGACATAGTGGGCTCCATTCCTCATGCAATAGTGAATACCTGATGCCTTTTTCTGGCAAGTGTTAATTTAGGAGCCCAATCAGTATAGGGACCTTAGCGGAACAGACAGATTGTGCGATTCATAGTCATGCTGCTAATTTTCGTTTTCAGCGCTCTGCCAATGGGTGCGAAGGGAAGCGATCACCAGATCGAGATTCTGCTGGGTGAATCATCCAGTGACCATCTGGTCGGCGCGGGGTGGGGGCTTGCTGAACAGCATACGCCGCCTCCTTTTCGTTGGTTATTGCATTTGGAAGGCGACATCGAGGTAGAGTTGGATGTCGCGCAGGATATTGTCTTGGAGTGGATCGGTGCTGCAGCACATTTGAATTGGCGACGTCAGCGCATCGCTCTTTATGTGAACAATCGGTTTGCGGCTGAGTGGGGGATGCCGGATGACGCTGAGTTTCACGCCTTTCAGGCTGAAATCCCGGCCCACTATTGGCTGGAAGGCACGAATCGGCTGACATGGCGCGCTGCCTATCGCACGCGGCTTGGTCGCAGCCAACGCGAATTCGCTTTTGCAATTCACTCGATTGTTTTGCGCAGTCTTGATAGCCTTGCCGATCAATTGGACACTGCCGAGCGCTAGAAGCCGTCTGCACAGGGATGAGCTTCAGGCCGCATCTTTAGAGGCTGAGTGTGCGCTGGCTGAATGATAGGGGAATGAAATATGACCGAGAAGAAACCGCTCTTAGTTATTGCCGTTGGTGGCAACTCATTGATTACCGATGCCACTCACATGTCCGTACTTGATCAGTACCAAGCCGCGGGCGAAACAGCACATCACATTGCCGGTTTAATCGAAGCCGGCTATCGGGTCGTCGTGACGCACGGCAATGGGCCTCAAGTCGGCTTCATCTTATTGCGTTCCGAATTGGCGAAGAGTGTCTTGCATCAAGTGCCATTGGAGAGTTGTGTCGCCGACACACAAGGTGCCATTGGGTATCAGGTTGAGCAGACGCTCGCTAACGAATTGCGTCAGCGCAATCTGAACGTCCAAGTGGCCACCATTATTACACAAGTTGTGGTGAATCAGCATGACCCTGCCTTCCAGGATCCTACCAAGCCGATTGGGCCGTTTTATGGTGAGGCTGAAGCACGGATGCACGAGCAGGAAGATGGTTGGGCGGTGCGTGAGGATGCCGGGCGTGGATGGCGCCGAGTTGTCCCTTCGCCGCGCCCGCTCGAGATTGTGGAGCAAACGGCGATCAAGACGTTGCTTGATCACGAGATCCTCGTGATTGCTGTTGGTGGCGGCGGTATCCCCGTGGTCCGAAAAGAGAACGGTGACTTGGAAGGGGTCGCCGCTGTAATCGATAAGGACAACGCCTCCTGTTTGCTTGCGAAGAACCTGAATGCGGATACGTTTATCATCTCGACCGGTGTGGATAAGGTAATGTTGAATTTCGGCAAGCCGAATCAGCAGGCGTTAGACGAGGTGTCGCTGGCGGACATCAAGCGATATATCGGCGAGGGGCATTTCGCCAAGGGCAGTATGTTGCCCAAGATTGAGGCGGCAGTGGACTTTATTGAACATGGTGGGCAACGCGTGATCATTACGCAGCCACACCTCTTAGAGGATGCCATTGTGGGGAAGACCGGTACGCATATCGTACCATAGGAGAGGGTGAATGATAGGGTATCAGTGTATTCGATGTGGCCAAGAGTATGCCGCAGATTACGAAGGCTACATCTGTTCCAGCTGTGGCGGCAATCTCGATGTAAAATACGATTATTGTCAGATTCGCAGCCAATGGGATGAACAGAACCCGTTTCCCGGCCCGCGACAAGATCAGTTCAAATACGCGTCGCTGATGCCACTCTCGGATATCGAGTCGGCTCCGCCGCTGCGTGTTGGTGCGACACCGCTGCATGCCGTGCCTCGATTAGGCGAGTTATT
The DNA here is from genome assembly GCA_007125875.1 of Kiritimatiellia bacterium. Taxonomy (GTDB): domain Bacteria; phylum Verrucomicrobiota; class Kiritimatiellia; order SLAD01; family SLAD01; genus SLAD01. The sequence goes on from SLCI01000216.1 coordinate 2,074, forward strand.
CGGTTTACCGCACCTCATGCTGAAGGATGAGGGATTAAATCCCAGCCAATCATTCAAGGACCGCGCCAGCGCCATGATCATTGCCCGCGCCCGCGAAACCGGCGTCGGCGTTGTCTGCGGGGCCAGCACCGGGAACGCCGGTAGCTCAATGGCCTGTATGGCGGCCGCAGCCAATATCCCGTGTGTGGTGTTTGTGCCCGAAAAAGCGCCGCCCGCTAAGATAGCTCAGCTGCTTATTTATGGCGCGCGCGTGATCGCGGTGCGGGGATCCTACGATCAAGCATTCGATTTGTGCGCAACGGTTTGTGAGGCCAAAGGCTGGTTTAATCGCAATACTGGCTTCAACCCGTTTACTCGCGAAGGGAAGAAGACCTGCAGTTTTGAGCTGTTTGAACAGCTCGGTGGACAGGCACCTGATCGCGTGATCGTGCCAACAGGTGACGGCAATATTATTAGCGGAATCTGGAAAGGATTTCGCGATCTGCATGCCGTTGGATTGATTGATGACATGCCGCGAATCGATTGCGCTCAAGCTGAGGGGAGTGCGGCAATCAGTAACGCGGTGCAGCGTTTGCGCGCATCTGGTGAGATTCCTTCTGGTGCCGATTGGAGCTCCGTCGAGATCGCACCTGTGCAGGCGGATACCTTGGCGGACTCTATATCCGTGGATGATCCGCGCGACGGCTTGGCCGCTGTACGCGCCGTAATCGAGTCCGGTGGAGAAGCTGTGACCGCTTCGGATGAAGCCATCCTCGATGCCATCAAAGAGGTCGCTCGCTTCACCGGTGTCTTCGTTGAACCTTCCTGCGCCTGTGCGTGGGCCGGTTTAAAGCGATTGGCTGAGCAAGGTCGCGTCCAGGCGGATCAGCGAATTGTGCTCTTGATGACGGGCTCCGGGCTGAAAGACATCCAAAACGCTCGCAAGGTCGCAGGGGAACCGACGGTGATTGATCCCACGGTCGAAGCGGCGCTCGAGGCCGTGCAGACGTGACGTTTTCTTGCAGGATGCGCGAACATCGACTATCAGAGACGCCATGAGCGATTCAACCCAGTCAAAACCATTGTTTGAGGTCCATGCGCCGGGCATCGATACGGAAGCCCTTGTGCAAGAGATTCAAGCGGAAGTAGCCCGTAAAATGGAGGCGGGAGTATATGCCGATGCACGTGTGGCTCGGGCGGAACGGTCCAATTTGGCTACGCTGAGCAATCACGACGAGTTTTTGGCCTTCTATCTGACCTGTCTACGTGACGCTTCGATTGTCGATATCAACGACTTCGAAATCCGTGAACGTCGGCGCGGTGTCGGGCCATTGCTGGTGCGTTTGAAGAAATCGATTTGGGGGCTACTAAAGTTTTATACGTACCGCCTCTGGTCGCAACAAAACCAAGTGAACGGATTGCTGGTGACTGCGATTGAAAATCTCGACCAGAAATACGCGCAAAAAATTAGTGCTCTGGAAAAGCGGATTGCCGAACTGGAAGGCGAAAAAGCCAGCGATAAGGATGCGTAATGCCGCGGGCTGAACGAATCGCATTCATTGCCCCGCGCTTCTCTGAACAGGCGACGATTGGCGGAGCTGAAACCTTGCTCAAGCAATTGGCCTTGCGGGCCGTGCGAGACGGGCGCGAAGTGCATTTCTTGACCACCTGCGCGAGCGACCACTTTACCTGGGCCAACGACCGCGCTCCGGGGACGTCATCGGTTGATGGTTTGCACGTACACTGTTTCCCCGTTGACGAAGATCGTGATCTCGAAACATTTCTGCGCGTTCAGCAGTCGATCAGCCGCGACGTACCGGTGACGGCGGATGAAGAGGAAGCCTGGATGCAAAACAACGTCAATAGCCAGGCCTTGTATCAGCACTTACGGGCAGAAGGCGGACAGTATGATCGAATTGTGGCAGGTCCTTATCTTTTTGGCCTAATCTATTATGCGGCATTGATTCATCCGAACAAAACACTGCTGGTACCCTGTCTGCACGACGAACCCTTCGCACGTTTGAAGACCATGCAGCGTTTGTTTGGTGAAGTGTCGGGTTTTCTCTTTAATACAGAGCCGGAGCAAGAGCTGGCCATACGTCAATTTGGGGACGTAGCACGCAAGGGGCAGGTTGTCGGGATGGGACTGGAGTCCTTTGAGGCCGATCCGAATGCGTTCGCACAGCGTATTGGTATGGAAGCCCCCTATGTCATGTACGCTGGGCGTCGCGAGCCATTGAAAGGGACGCCGCTGATTGTCGATTATATGCAGGCTTTTCGGGATCGTACCGGACAAGACATCCGACTGGTCTTTACGGGCAGCGGTCCGATCGATGCACCGGACAGCTTGTGGCCCTACATACATGATGCCGGTTTCGTCTCGGAACAAGTGAAGCGAGAAGCGATGGCCGGCGCACTGGCCTTCATGCACCCATCAGTCAACGAGAGTCTTGGCATCGTATTGCTGGAGGCGTGGTTGGCACGTACACCGGCCTTGGTTCATGCCAACGGCGCGGTGTTGCGCTGGCAATGCAAGCAGAGCGGTGGCGGCGTATGGTTTCGACATTATCCGGATTTTGAACTATCGCTGCAGTGGCTGATTGATCAGCCGGATCTGCGTCGTCGTCTGGGTGAGGCGGGCCGATCCTATGTCGAAAAGGTTTACTCTTGGCCGGCTGTTGATCAGCGCCTCTTCGCTCAATTGGACGCCTGATCTTTATGACCGCCGACTCGCAATCAGCCAGCCTCTATTGGCAGCCGCGCCGTGATGCCGCACGCGAAGCACTGAATCAATTTCTACCCCACGCGGGAGGTCACTATGCGCGCCAGCGCAATTTTGATCGAGGCCCGCAGGATCGCGACCATGTTTCGCGCCTGTCTCCATGGGTTCGCGTTCGCGCGATCAGCGAGCCGGAGATTATTCGTGCCGTCTGTTCCCGACACTCGCCGGAAGCGGCCGACAAGTTCATCCAAGAAGTCTGTTGGCGGACCTATTGGAAAGGGTGGCTGGAGATGCGGCCGTCGATCTGGACCGACTATGTGCAGGCGGTTCGTGTTGCGAAGACCCAGTGGAAAGATCGGCCTGAATACATTGAGGCTATCGAGGGGCAGACGCAGTCGCCGACGTTCAATGCCTTTTTGCACGAGTTGCTGGATAACGGTTACTTGCATAACCATGCGCGAATGTGGTGTGCGAGCATTTGGATCTTCACTTTGCGTTTGCCTTGGGAGTTAGGCGCCGACTTATTCTTACGGCATCTGCTTGACGGTGATGCCGCGGTAAATACGTTGAGTTGGCGCTGGGTTGCCGGATTGCAGACACGCGGTAAGCAGTATGTTGCTCGTCCCGATAACATCATAAAATATACTGAAGGACGGTTGGGGGAGGGCGAGGTCTTGGCAGAATCGCCCGAGCCTATAATGCCCTTGGAATTGCCGGAGCCGCAGCCCTTGCCTGCCTTCCCGGAATGTCCGGTAGACGAACGGGGTGGGCTAATCATTACAGAGGATGATGTGTCGGCGAGAGAATGGCTGAATCAGACACATGCGGTTGCCGGCATCTTCCCTTTGCGCGCTTATCAGGAAGCTGGCATCGCAGCGTCTGTGGTTGAATTTCGCCAATCTTTGCTTCAGGAGGCGGTCGCGCCGGAGATGGTTTGGAATGAGTCTGAGTCGCTGGCGGATGCGGTCTGTGAGTGGGTAAATCGGAATGCATTGAACTATATTGTCATTGCAGAGCCACCGGTCGGGTTGGGCCAATCGGTGATCGAGCAACTGTCCGTAATTTGTGATGCGCTTTCGATCCCGCTATACCGCCAACGACATCGATGGGATGAAGCACTTTTTCCATATGCGACGCATGGATTCTTTCGATTCAGGAAAAAACTCCCCAAGATTATCCGGCACTGGCTATAGTGCGACGTCATGTTTAATGTTTCGCCAGAAAAAGAAGCCGCTCTAATCAGACAAATGGAGGCGCTCAAGATTCAGGAAGCAGATCTGAAAGAGCGATTTATCCGCGGTTCAGGGAGTGGCGGACAAAAGATCAATAAGACCTCCTCATGCGTCTACCTGATGCATGTGCCTTCGGCCATTGAGGTGAAATGTCAGCAAGCCCGTTCACAGTCGCTCAATCGTTTTTTAGCGCGCCGCGAGCTCTGTGAGCAGCTGCGCGAACGTATCGAAGGCGAAAAGAGTAAGCGTCAGCAAGCGCGCGAAAAAGTCCGGCGCCAGAAGCGGCGCCGATCACGGCGCCAAAAAGCGCGGATGCTGGATGAGAAACGCAAGCAAGGCGAAAAGAAGGCGTTACGCGGGCGAGTTAATCCGGAGTGACAAGCAAGGTCAGTCGATCCACTCGATGATGAAGGGGCGTCCTTCTGTCGGATCCAGATTCATCCACCAGCCATCGTACTGCATCGCAATCGCCCGCGCATTTTCATCGGCTCGATCAGGGTATCCGGGCGACCAGTGCTCATAGCGCCAGCGATCGCCGGAGAGCCAGCCCCAGGAGCCGCGCACCATCTCATCCGTGCCGCCTAACCAGGAGTTGCGACCGAGGGTCGGCCACCCGAATTGAGTGGTCAACCATGCTTGGTGTTCATCGGAGCGTACTGTGGTCAGCACGCCATCATGGGACTCGGCAAACAATCGAGCCGCTTCCCACGAGAGGGGAGTGATCACCCAAAGATAGTGTCGTCCATCAAAGCGTTGCGCACTCGCAGGGCGCTCTCCGGGATTCTCGTGTAGTTCCTTCAGCCCTTGTATGCTGTTCAACAACAAGCGTTCAGCATGTTGAAACACGGGAACATCAGCAAAAGGCTCCATCGCATCTTGAACAGCGCGCTGAGCTGTCGCGTAATCTTCATCCCGTAACGCACTGTACAATCCAAAGAACAAATTATGGAATGTCGCATCATTGCAAACAAACCATGTCAGGTTGGTCATGCCGGACAGCACTTCTAGGTCCGTCGCCCTCATTTCACCAAGATGCAAGCTCGTCAGCGGGATGCCGCTTAACGGCTGAAGGCTCCGCATACGCGTGCCTGCCTCTGCGCGGGTTAGTGTCAGGTGCAGTCCTCCTGTGGAGTCTTGTACTAAATGCTCTGCTTGTCCGGGCCAGTCGCGATTGATTTGCGCGCGATATGCGCGGAGTGCTTGAATCAAATCATCTGCTTGCTCAAGCGGATTCGTAAACAGCAAATTGTAGGTCGCTGTGTCTTCGATTACCACTTCCTTGTTGTCCGCTTGCAAAGGTGCGCTGACCCAGACGTTGTCGTTGATTACAAACTTGAATGGCCACTCATGGCGCCCCATAAAGTCGCTCAGCGGTCGGCGTAACTCGAATCGATCACGTACCACGCGAGTCATTAACCAATCGCGATTCAGGGGGTCCCAATCATTGAACGGACCGGCAATGGCAACGCGATTAACTGACGAGAGTTCTGTTATGGAACCAAGCGCGCCATCTGCCATACGCGCCACATCATAATCGCGAACATCAAACTCAAAGATAACCTCCTCACGCTCAACACGGTATCCGTAGATATTTAAGCCTCGCTGCGGCTGCTGAGAGGTGGGCTGCACGATTTCGGATTCTGCCGCCGATATCCCGCGTTGCACGTGCCAATTTGTCAGGAAGAAGACGACCAGGATCAACACCAAGGCACCGACGCCAGCGGCAACAAGTACGGGCCAGCGAGGACGTTTGAAGGTGTAGCGAAGGGATTTGGTTTGGCCCGCTAAATACTCGCGTATCGCTTTGGCAAATTCGCCCGCAGTTTGGTAACGCTTGGCACGATCTTTTTCCAACGCCTTGAGTACAATGGTGTCCAGCGTTGGATCAATCGGGCACTCTTCCTGCTTTTCGTCACCTTCCCCGCCCTCGGTGCGTTCCATGTACACTTCGCTCGGCGGGCGTGGTTTTTCCGAAATAATGCTTTTCAACACCTCGGGTAAATTACCAAAGACATCGTACGGAAAGTCACCTGTTAAGGCTTCGTAGAGGATAATCCCTAATGAGTAGACGTCCGAACGAACATCGATTTTTGTTTGATCACCCTCAGCCTGTTCCGGGCTGGCCCATTGCACAGAACCAAGGAACTCGCCCGTCCAAGTTACCGACGGCAGCGCCTCGCCATTGTCATCGATCAGTGGCACGGAACTGAGCGCCACACCAAAGTCTAGAATGTGTGGCTCACCGTAACTGTCGATCACGATGTTGGAGGGCTTCAGGTCACGGTGCACGACACCCCTCAGGTGCGCGGCATTGATGGCTTCCGCGATGCGGACAAATAATTGTAACAGCTCCTTGAGGTCATCGGGTGACTTTGGCGCACCCTGCTGTTCCCAGAAGTCATCGATAAACTCAGCGAGGGTCTTACCTTTGACGTATTCAAGCACGAAGTAGGTGGACCCGTCGGCCGTTTGGCCTCGATCGATCACCGAAACAATGTTTGGGTGATCCAGCGCTGCGAGGACGCGCACTTCGCGATCCATGCGGACCTTTTCCTTACGGGTGGCATACGAGCCGCCCGGAAAGAATTTTACCGCGACCTTGCGACCAGTGGATTTCTTGATAGCAGAGAAGATGATCGCTTGGCCGCCGCGCGATATCTCTCGTTGCAGGACATAGCCCTCCAGCTCCAGATCATCAAGTTCCTGATCTGGAGTAGACTCCTCATCTTGCGATCGAACGTCTTGATCGTCGTCGGCCATGATTTCCCGTCGTCGTTAACAGACACATTCATCAGTTCAACAGAATCGTACCTTAGCACGCGCTTGACGCAATCGCAACAATTCGGGCGTTTACGCCCTCACGTTTTCGCATGCAAAAATTTTTTCAAAAATCAATTTACAAGCGAACAGTGCGTGCATATAGTAAAACGTTATTACAGCGGTGCTATTTTATGACCATCATGCAAAAAGTTCGAAACGCGCAATACGCTGGCAACCGGCTTGATGATGCTTGGTTGAAGCGCACTCGTTTATTCGCTCAGGCAGAGCGTTTACGGGCCGAGGTGAACGTGCATAAGTGGTACGAAAGTGAACGCGCGGGACGCGATATCGGCTGGGACCGGGCAGCTGTGAGCTATGCGATTTTCCGCTCACAACAACGACCGCCCTCTGTCTGATTGGTCGGGTAGCTGCCCATTCAATTCGCTGATTACTTTGACTCCCCTCATCTCTCTTAACTTACCTTTTGGTCTATGGTTAGGCCAAGAATGGTATCGCCATCGCCCTTTCAGCTGTCTATCGTTCTGCCTGTGGTTTCTTGGTAATTGTTGGTAGTACATATGGCTGGCCCCTCTTTAGTTCAAACGCAGCAGCAGCGGCTGCAGATGGTTTTGGCGCCTCAAATGCGTCAATCGTTGGAGTTCCTGCAAGTCCCGTTGTTGGAATTGCGTTCACTCGTTCAACAAGAGCTGGAAAAGAACCCGACTTTGGAGGAGCGTCCGCTCGATAGTGATCCCGTGGAGGTCGAAACGCCCAGCGTCGAGCCAAAGGAAGAAGCGGAAGCGGTTAAGGATTTCGGCGAGGAATACGAAGTCCTGGCGCAACTGGATGACGACTGGCAGCAGTATTTTCGAGAAAGCATGCCCAAATCTCATCGGTCGCCCGAAGAAGATGAGCGACGGCAACACTATCTCGATTCCATGACGCAGGCCGAGTCCTTGCAAGAGCACCTGCTTCATCAGCTCGGCCTGTCGGACCTGGATGCGACGGCGCAACGCGTGGGGGAGATGTTGATCGGTCATATTAATGATGACGGGTATCTCGCGGTGACGCCTGAGGATGTTGCGTTTGCCTTAAATGTTGATCTGGGAGAGGTCGAGCGGGTGATCGCCATTTTACGTGATTTCGATCCCATTGGCGTCGGCGCGTTTGATTTGACCAGTTGCTTATTGTTCCAGATTGAGCGAGACGGCCAAGCTGGCTCATTGGCCGAGACGCTGGTGCGCGATCATCTGGACGCGCTGGCCAGTCACAAGTACGCGCAACTCGCACGGCAATTGAAGGTTAGTGTGGGGGAGATTCAACAAGCCGCACACTATATTGCCACGCTGGATCCAAAACCCGGCCGCCGCTTTACGAGTGAAACAGCGGCCTATGTCGTGCCGGAAGTCGTGGTGCAGAAGATCGACGGTCAGTTCGTCATCACCCTGAATAATGAGCAACTCCCGCATTTGCGGATCAGCAAGCATTACCGCCAATTAATGGAGTCGGCCACGACCACGCCCGAGGTGAAGCAATACATCATGGAAAAGATTCGTTCCGGCGCATTCATGATCAAAAGCATTCATCAGCGCCAGCAGACGATTCAGCGCATAGCCGAGCAAATTGTGCTGGTGCAGGAAGGTTTCATGGAGCGAGGCGTAAAAGAGCTTAAGCCGCTGACGATGGCAGAAGTGGCCAGCGAGGTCGATGTGCACGAAACCACCGTTAGCCGTGCCGTGTCGGGTAAGTACATGCAAACCCCACAGGGGGTCTATGAGATGAAGTACTTCTTCACGCCAGGGTTTAAGACCTCCAGTGGTGACTCGGTGTCCAACAAGAGCATCAAAGACCAAATCGAGCAAATGATTGCCGACGAGGATCCGTCCGCGCCCCTGTCCGATCAGGCCATCGCCAATCAACTCAAGGAAGAAGGGCTAACCGTGGCGCGTCGCACGGTGGCCAAGTATCGCGAAGAGTTGAAGATCATGCCATCGCATATGCGACGCGGCTACTGATTATGAGTTGCTTTGCGCCCCCAGCGAGCTTGCCTCGCTGGAGCGGAAGTTTCGGGTTCGCGCCGCAATGCGAAGAACAACGCGAATGTGTGGAGCGAGTGCAGAGGAACGACTCGACTCGCTCCAGTCGATTTGCCAGCATTTAGCTCCGCCATCTCTTGAAACTCTTGCTCCAGCGGGACAAGCCCGCTGGGGGCATTGAGGCGTTGCGCCGCGCCATGTTAGTGCGCTCAGTCCAGTCGATGAATCACGATTCCGGGCTCACCGAGAAACAGGTTGATACGCATGGACTCCAAGACTTCTTTCAGCTCGTCGGCTGTCAGGTCGTTGCGGAACATGGGCACTTCGATTAAAGCGTCATGCTCGAATAGAATGCGTTTCGTCATGTCGCGGTAGCCCGGTTTGCCCACCGTCAAGACTTGGTCGCCTTTATAGATTTCGAAATTCTCCAGTGGTGTGGATCCCACCAGGATGCCGTTAATTTCGACCAGTGCCGGATCAGATGTGGTCGTAACGGATATACGAACCGTGGGACGATCACGTTTCGCTTCCGCGCGTTCCACCAGTGTTCGCTGCAGATTAGGCACTGCGTCGGCGACCGCCTGATCCAGTAGATCCAGAATCTCATCCTCGCCCAAGGTCGTTTGCAGACCTGCCGTTTGACGCACTTCACGGTGTGCGCGACCGTCTGCAACGGCGATCACCGCACCATCGACTGCATCCAGCGCCTCTAACGCCACCCGCACCGTCAGCGTGGAGAACTCAGCACGGTGTCCGCCCTGATTCACGGTGCGCGTGCCGGGCGAAAAGCTGACCAAGTTGCCACGCAAAACCGCGTCGGCGCGCAAGGATTGGGCTACGTGCAGAAACGAAGGGCGGGTTGGGGTAGGCCGGTCGTCGTCAAAGAACTGCATCCGCTCCATTTGCTCTAGAAAGTCACGCCGATCAATCAATACAAAGGCATCCTGATTGGCTAGGTGTTTGCCCAGCATAAATACGCCGCGCTCAGCGAGAGAACCTCGAGGGATCTGTCCACCCAAGCGCTCATCGGGGCGCATCCCCGTCTGGTCCTCAAATTCAAGCACAGCCACCCGCAGCGGTTGGGCATGTGTCACAGCCGCTAGAAGCAAAATTAGTGAGCAGGTCAATAAAGTAGCTATTCTTTTCATCGTTATCCTCCGATCATGTGGAGATTAGACGCACCTGTCGTCTTTTCTATTCAAGCAAGAATACGATTAATTGAGCCGATTGGCAAAAGCGTAGCGCGTCGAATGGCTCCGGCGGTAGGACTCGAACCTACAACCTAGTGGTTAACAGCCACCCGCTCTACCATTGAGCTACGCCGGAATGCGAAGGAATGGGCGATAGTTTAGGCAGGATGATAGTCCTGTCAAATAGAAATAGGCGGAAGGCTCACGCTCGGTTGAAATTAAAGCATATCCGCGTCCTTTACGACATGGAGTTTTGATTGCTCGGTGGGATGATCTGCCGCGCAGTAGCGGCGGGTTCGGAATTGCATCGAATGCTGCGAGGACGGGCATGTCGAAGGAGTGTTCACGCGCGTTTCCGGGCAATATTCAGCAAAATCGGATAGGAAAGAGCATAGCAAAAGAGAAAGAGCAGGGGGGCAACCAGTAGCCAGCCCGTGACCGCATGGCCGATCGAAATCCCTAAGCGGTGAACGGCTTCCAGCAGCCCGGTGGCGAATATTTCGCGTACCTCATCTGGATGCACGCTCAACGGGGGCACCCGATAAAATTTCTCGCCTAGGCGGATAAACGGAACGATGAGTATGAGCTGAGGGCCAGCCACCAACCAGTTGAATGATTGCATCGCAACAAGATTTAAGCGCAAAGAAAGCGCGATCACAAAACAGAGTGCCGTGGTTGTGCCGAGTAATGGCAGTATCCCAATAATGGTGCCAACGGCGATGCTGATGGCGATGCGTCGCGGTGACGCCCCCATTCGCAGCAACGCCATAATCGGCTCGCCCACTCGCTGACGGATCTGTTCCCTCACGTACAACTCCGCAAAATGCCTGCAAGCGAACGGCGCTTATGGTTCGAGTCCGAGCTTCTCCAGTTTCGGCGCGATGACGAAACGCGAGTAGGTCGCCGAGGGATTGTTACGAAAGTAATTCTGATGATATTCCTCGGCCTCGTAAAACTCCTCAGCCGCAACAATCTGCGTGACGATCGGTTGCCGATATCTTCCTGAGGCCTCCAGCTTGTCACGCGAAGCGAGCGCCACCTCTTTTTGTGCCTCGCTGTGATAGAAGATCACACTGCGATACTGGGTGCCCACATCTGCGCCCTGTCGATTAAGTTGGGTGGGGTCGTGCGCGCGCCAGAAAACATCCAGCAATGTTTCGTAATCAACTTCGGCGGGGTCATAATTAACGCGCACCACCTCCGCGTGTCCCGTTTCACCTGTCGTCACTTGCTGGTAGGTCGGGTTCTCTACGTCGCCTCCCTTGTATCCGGATGTGACACTCTTTACTCCCGGGACTTGTTGGAATACGGCCTCTACGCACCAAAAGCAGCCTCCCCCAAATGTGGCTACCTGTTCTTGTTGTTGGTTTTCATGCGACATAATTTCTCCTTTCGCTATTATTCCAGCCACTAAAATTAGTGGAATCAATCCGATTACGGCTATTTTCGTTGTCTTATTGCTCATGGCTCACCACCAGTAACTGCAAACTATTCTTCAACATCTTGAGATCCGCGCCGTCCAACAGTATGATTTACGGTGCGGAATGATAGTAAGTCGGAGGAAGGTAAGATGGATAACAAGGACTTGCTCAGTGAGCGGTTACAAATAGAGCGCAAGGTGTTCTTTTTCGATATGAAAGAGAACACGCGCGGGCGTTTTCTGCGCATTACAGAGGATGTCAGTGGGCGACGCGATGCGATTGTGATCCCCGCCAGTGGTTTGCGTGAATTTTCCGAAATTCTAAACCGCATCGTAGCGGATCCGGCAGCAGCTGAGGAGTCCACATCGAATGAAGATTGAGTGTTCCCCCGAGGTTGCGCGTGCCCTAGCGGAGCGGGCGCCGGTGGTGGCCTTGGAAAGCACCTTAATCACGCATGGGTTACCCCATCCGATTAATGTAGAGGTGGCCCGGGCGCTGGAGGCCGTGATTCGAGAGCAAGGAGCCACGCCAGCGACGATTGCCGTGCTGCAAGGGCGCATTTGCGTAGGCCTAACCGACAACGAATTGACTCAACTGGCGGAAGCCGATCAGGTGCGCAAATGTAGTCGACGTGATTTGCCGATCGTCGTCGCTCGCGGCGAATTTGGTGCCACGACGGTATGCGGCACGATGTTGATCGCCCATGCCGCCGGCATTCGGGTGTTTTCAACGGGTGGCATTGGCGGCGTTCATCGCGGACATCCTTTGGATGTCAGTGCTGACTTGCTTGAGTTAGGCCGTACGCCTGTGACGGTCGTGTGCGCAGGCGCCAAATCCATTCTGGATTTGCCCTTGACCCTGGAAGTGCTGGAAACGCAGGGGGTGCCGGTCGTCGGCTATCAAACGGACGAATTCCCCGCCTTCTACTCGCCATCCAGTGATTTGCCGATCGACGTGAACTGTGAATCGCCACGGGAGGTCGCTGCCTTGATGCGTGTCCGAGATCGTTTAGGACTTTCCGCCGGGCTGTTGGTCACGGTGCCGATTCCTGCCGAGCATGCGCTGCCCCATGATGAGATCGAAGAAGCGATTCAGAAAGCACTTGAGGAGGCGGACGCCAAAGATATTCGTGGTAAGGAAGTGACGCCTTTCCTGCTCGCTCGGGTCAGTGAGTTGACGGGAGAGGCGAGTCAGAGCGCCAATATCGCCCTGTTGAAAAACAATGCGCGGGTTGCGGCAGAAATCGCTCTGGCTCACGGGTAACGATTGTCGTCCAATCGAGGAATCCAGATGGCGGCGTCCTCATCGCCAAAGCCTTCAATCTGTTTTTCCGCATAGCATACGCCAATCCACGCGCAGACGGCGGCATCCAGTGCATCCTCATAGCGCTTGATTGCGCTAAGCGTCGTGATTTTGGCCGGCACGATTTGTGGGAGCGAGCTGATATGTCGACTCAACGCTTGATTGATGCGTCGCAGTTCGCCGCAAATAGCGTCGATTCGCTCTTGCCGGGATAGTTCTGGCCAGTATTTACCTGCCCGCGAGGCTTTGTATGGCACGCGATAGCTGGCTTCGAGCAGCATCATCACGGCGGGATGCGGATAGACTTCCAAGATTGCGGGACAGGGAGGCGATCCGTCGAGTGTCGCGAGTGGAAAGCCGGCATTGCTCCATGCCTCGCGAAGGCGATCACTCATGGGGCCTGGGCGCTCGGGCAGCGGGGAATGCGTGCCACAGCCGAATCGGCCATACCGGCGGGTAACCTGATTATCGGCTTTGCGGCGGGCCCGTACAGGAGAGCGAGCCAGTGGAATATCCAAGGCAACCACTTGAAGCTGACCTTGCGGACACCATCGCTTGATGGCTTGCATAATTTCCGGCACAGAAATTTCGCCGCCCTCGGGGCGCTGCGTCCAGTCAAGGGCTTGAGTCGTTGGCCCTTGCAAGAAAGCGTTCAGGTCAGGAGTTAATGCGATGCATTCCCAGGCTTCGCGCTGCTTGGCCAGCAGACAGACGCCGGTGGGTTGTCGGACCGTCCAGGCGGCATCGATGCCCAGCACCAGATCAGCGTTTCGCGACGGCTTTTTTGGTGATGCGGACATTAACAATGCGATTGGCTACAGCGGTTTGAATGCGGATCTCCACGTCATCCAGCTCGATCGTTTCGCCCGGTCGCGGAATCTGGCCGAGCTGTTGGAAGATGAATCCGCCAACGGAATCATAGTCGTCATCCTCGGGAATAGCGATCTTTAGGGCCTCGTTAATCTCATAGACCGGTTCGCGGGCATCAACGAGGTAAGAGCCGTCCGGTAACTCCTGAATCTTCTTCTCGGCGCTATCGTATTCATCATGAATTTCGCCCACCAGTTCCTCGATGATATCCTCCATCGTCACCAAGCCTGCGGTGCCACCATATTCGTCTACCACCAGGGCGAGGTGTGCGCGGGCGGTGCGCATCAAGCGGAATAAGTCATCGATCGGCATAGACTCGGGCACAAACGTGACTTTGTTGCAGAGCGAGGCCACTTTGCGATCGCCTTTGTTTTCACTGAGCGAGCGCAGCAGGTCCTTTACGTGCACCACGCCACGAATATCGTCGAGGCTCTCGGCATACACGGGAAAGCGAGAGTTGGTCGATTGCTTCGACTTTTCGATACATTCCGAAATCGTAGCGTTGAATTCAAAGGCATGGACGTCGACGCGATGCGTCATAATTTCTCGTGTCGATGTCTCGCCAAACTCCAGCACGCTACGAATCATTTCTCGTTCAGTGTCCTCTAGATCGCCTGAATGTTCGTCGTCAACGAGGGAGATAATCTCATCCTCGGAGGAGGGACGATTGCTATCCTCGGATTGCGAACGGAAAAGGCGCGTCAATGATCGCTCTGTACCCGCGATTAGCAACGCGAGTGGATAGCAGAGCGCTGTCCAGGCGGCCACCAACGGCAGAAAGGTGCTAGCGATGCGATCGGAGTAGCTCTCCGCCAAAGCCACAGGTAATACATGCAGCATCAGAATGGAGCCCAATAAAAGGAGAATACCGCGTCCGATCAGTTCGCCGCTGGTCAGTGTGCCTAGCCCAGTGAAGAGCAGGAACACGGCCATCAAGAACAGTGCGCCGAGCAGAACCAAGAGCGAAGCGCAGAGGCTGGACCAACGTGTGGTCCAAAAGCGAAAACGCGCGGTCTGGGGATATTTCTCCAAGAAACGAGGAATCCCTGCGTCTCCGGCTTGACGGAAGGACAGGTGCAAACTCGCAACGAGTCCCGATCCGATCAGCAGTAGTAAGCCCATCAGAATATTACTCATGACCGCTCTCCGCTACTCGCTTGAGGCCAGATCGGATTGATCAGCCCCTCGGCAGCCGCTGCATCCAGCCAGCGTGTCTCAACCCGCCGCATCTGCTGTTTTAGCGCAGGAGTGGAATCATCAGCACCCGTTAAGTGCTGGCAGCCATGCGCGATATAAAGCGCCAGCTCGCGAGCCGGGCCATTGAAACGCGCACCTTGCTCCAGGGCCTGCTCGGCATTCACGATCACTTCGCCCGACGACGTGTCATCGATCGGCGGGGTGGGCGGATACGCGAAGCTAATCACATCGGTAGACTGCGCCGTGCCAAAGCTCGCCTCATGAATCTGTGCCATGCCGGCATGATCCGTGATGATCAATGAGAGGTGCCCCCAAGATGTTGCAGGATCAAGCGTTTTCACTTGTTGCATGATCCAGCGAGCGTACGCCTTCACCGGACGGATAGGTAATTTGATCCGTGACTGTTGATTGCTTATTTCGATCTTCATCTTTCGGGTACGGCACCCGGCCGTGCAGCATATTCGTCAATGTGAATACAAAGGAGCGTTTAATGGCGGTTAATTGCGCAAAGGTCAAATCACAATCATCGAGCTGATGATCATGTAGGCGCGAATCGACGATGTCATCGACGAGATGCTCGATACGGCTCGGGGTAGGCTTGTCCATCGAGCGCGAGGCCGCCTCGACGCTATCCGCGAGCAAAAGGATGCCCATTTCGGGCGTGCGCGGGCGTGGTCCGGGATATCGGAAGTCGGTATCGCTTAATTCCCGCCCATTTCGCTGGTCCGCGCTTTCCTCGCCCTTCTGTTGTTTGGCGCGATGATAGAAGTAAGCCACGAGACCCGTGCCATGATGCTGCTCAATCGCCTCAATGATGGGGCCGGGCAATTTGGCTCGTCGCGCCATGCTGACGCCTTCCTTGACGTGCGATATGATCACCAGCGTGCTCATGCTCGGCGTCAGATCATCGTGTGGGTTTTCGCGAAATTGGGTGTTCTCGACGAAAAATTCCGGTTTCGTGAGTTTACCAATGTCATGGTAATAGGCACACACGCGCACCAGCATGGCATTCGCACCGATTTCGCGGGCAGCGGACTGAGCCAGGTGCGATACCATTAAACTATGATGATAGGTGCCGGGCGCTTCTAAGGCCAAACGCTGCAGCAGGGGATTACCCATATCGGAAAGTTCCAGCAGCGTGATGTCCGTTGTGATATCGAATAGGGCCTCGAACATCGGCAAGAAAAGCAGCGTGATCAGCGCAACAATCACGCCCATGATCAAGCTGACACCGCTTTGAATCAGGATCAAATTAGCCGGCAATTGCACCAGTAGCGCGATGCTGAATCCGTAGATTGCTTGAGCTCCGCCGATGGCCAAACCGATTCGCACCATACGGGACCGCCGCCGCACATCTCGAGCCATAAAGGCCGACACAATGGTCGCCAGTAAGCCCATCGCAAAGATGGCAAAACTACCGTCAAACAGGATGGCCGCAGCAAAACTGGTCCATACGCCTGCCACGATTGCCGCGGCTGGGCCAACCAGAATGGTGGTGAGTAGTGGCGCAAACGATAGGGGCAAGAGATACGGCACCGGCAAGACGGTAGGGAACCCAGGCTGTTCGGCCGCGTAGCGTAACAAGCTGATGGCGAGAATGTTCAGCAAGGTAACCACAATCAATAAGAGAATTCGCGAAGGGGAAGCGGTTAAGTCGGGGCGACTGATCCGCAACAGGCCGCCGCAGATGAAAAGGGCCACCAACAAAAGGAGGGCGCGACCGACCCAGGTAAACCGGGCATCAAACGGCGCGCTCAAGCTGTCTTCGGTGATCCCAAAAACGGCTAGCACTGAATCCGCGTCCCGCAGCTGATCATCGGCGACGAAAGCCGTCGCGGCGCGCGTTGCCGTTTCATCCTGACGAGCCTCGGTGCTCGCGAGGAATTGAAAGATCAGAATAACCGCTACCCAGAGCGCCATGGCGAGCCAGAGCGGAGCCCACCGAATGACGCGGGCACTCGGCTCGGCCTTCGGCTTGTGCAATCGTGACTGAATACGAACGCGTTTTAAGTGCGCATCTTTGAGCTTATTAAACATGCCGAATTACTTGTCCCTCGCCATATCGTGCGGTGCCGCTCCGTTCCCCTCGCGTGTGTCGCGATACGCACGAATGATCTGTTGCACGAGTGCATGACGCACTACGTCGCCATCGCCCATCTCAATAATAGCAATGCCGTCCACGTCTTTTAGCGTATGTTTGGCTTCAGCGAGGCCGGATTGCTTGCTTGATGGTAGGTCAATCTGTGATAGATCCCCGGTAATAACACACTTGGAATCAAAACCCAGACGCGTCAGAAACATCAGCATTTGTTCCCGTGTCGTATTCTGCGCTTCGTCCAAGATGATAAACGAATGATTGAGCGTGCGGCCGCGCATATACGCCAGTGGCGCGACCTCAATGATGCCGCGCTCGACATAGCGCTCGATGTCTTCGGCTGGCATCATGTCATGCAGGGCATCGTAGAGCGGGCGGAGATAGGGCAATACTTTTTGCTGAATATCGCCCGGGAGAAAGCCCAATGCTTCACCGGCCTCAATCGCCGGACGCGTCAGGATAATGCGGCCGACCTCATTTTTCAGGAGTGTGGAAACCGCCATCGCCATCGCTAAATAGGTTTTGCCCGTTCCCGCCGGGCCAATCCCGAAAGTGACATCGCTCTGGCGGATTGAATCGACATACATGCGGTGCCCAAAGGTGCGCGGGAAAATAGGGGATTTGCCGGTCGCGACCTCGATACGTGCCTGGTATAGCGCATTCAAATCCTGTTCCCGACCTGCCAGCACCTGTTGCATTGTGTAAATAATCCCTTGCTCTTTCAGCAGTACTCCTTGATCGCGGGCATGCCGCAATAACTCGAAAAAGCGACAAGCTTGATCGACCTTCTCGCTGGGCCCCAAAACGCGTAACCAGACGTCGCGGGCAGTTAAACGCACATCAAAAGCCGACTCAATCCGCTTGAGGATGTCGACTTGGTGTCCCGCGATATCACGCGCTTCACGCGCGTTTGTAAAGTGAATCGTCTCTTCCTTCATGCTGGATCAGCAGGCGAGTTGCACGACAGCTTGCTGATTGCCAGCAAGCGAGCCCAAAACTTTGCAGGTTGGGGGAGGTAGCAAACTTATCCAATTGCGATTATCATTCACGGTGGCAAGGATACGTCGAATAGCCCACAATGTACAGCAAGGAATCGAGGCTCCAATCGACCCATGGTGCAGTTAGGAATGAAAAAGTTTCGAAAAATAACCGTAAAATTGACGATTTATTGGGCCGTTGGCGTGCTCCTGATGAGCTATACCGCCGTTGCGCAAGGGGACAACCATGTCCTGTTAACGCTTGATGAATCCATTGAATGGGCGTTGGCAGAAGGCGAATCGGTCATTAGTGCACGTCTCCGTAGCCTCGTGGCGCAGGCCGATACCGAAATTGCTCGGTCTCGCTATGACACGCGCTTTCAAGCATTTGCGCAGTACGAGGATGCTGGCCTGCCCATGCGTGGTAATCCATTGATTCAAGGTTCGGAGTCCACGGTGGCTGAAGCAGGGCTATTCCGAACACTGTCGCGAGGCACCGATATTGGGCTTCAAACCGATGTGGGACGTTTTCGCTACGATTCGGAGCCCGGCTTCCCATTGCCCCCGGAACTGACCATGGCTACGACGCGGTTTTCGATCACCCAACCCCTTTGGCGAAACGCATGGGGAGCCTTGGACCGTGCCCAAAACCGGGCGGCTCAAGCCCGTTTCACTGCCAGCGAGTTAAGTTATGATGACGCGCGCGAAGCGATCGCCGGACTGGTGCACTCTTTGTTTTGGCGGGTTTATATGGCCGAGGCGAATGCCGAGGCCAATGCACGGTCCCTTGATTGGGCTTCACGGCTGGCCGAGATTAGCGAGCAACGCTATGCGGACCGCTTGATTGACAAGTCGGACCTCTTATCTGCGCAGGCGGCCGTAGCCATCCGGCAAGCCGAGTCGCTGCAGGATCGCCTGCAAGTCGATCAAGTCCGCCTGCAACTATTTGAAGTAATCGGATGGCCCGTTGAGCGATGGAAGGATACGCAATTTGTCTATCCTGACAGCGTAACGGAATCGCTTTTCGCTGAAGAGGATCTCGATGTGCAAACCGTTTTTGCAGAGGCCCTCAGCCAGCGATCAGACTACCAGGCGCTCAACTACGAGCGAGAAGCGTGGCTGAAAGATGCAGAGATCGCCCGTCAAGCAGGCCGTCCGGGCGTTGATTTGCAGGCCACCTACGGGGTCGGGGCTGACGGCCCCGGATCTCGCGATGCGTGGGGAACCGATGAGACGGCTTGGTCGGTGGGCGTCTCTGTGGATGTCGCGATCGGACAACGGGCTGAGCGGGCGCGGCGCGAGCAGGCCCGTTTGAATCAGGAGTTGGTTGAGATTCGGCAGCAGCAAATGGCTCGGCAGATTTATCGTGAGCTCGCGGAATCGCGGCGCGGTTACGAAGCTGCGCTCGCCAAACGCGAAGCCACGGGCCGCGCGGTGGCGCTTTATGAGCGCCGCCTAGCACTGGAGGAGGAGCGTTTGGCGCAAGGACGCAGCACCACCGAGCAGGTGATTCGTTTTCGGGACGAGTTGGAGCGGGCAGAGCATCAATACATCGTAACCCGCGCAGACTTGGAAATGGCGCAGGCGGCATTCGCGTTAGCGCGTGGAGTATTGTTGGCCGAGCGGGAGATGCGTAGATGAGGCTCCCGGAATTTGCCGTCCGTCATTCTGTCTTTGGCAATATGTTGACCGTTGTGGTCATCGTTGCCGGCATCCTGATCGTCTCGCAAATGCAGCGGGAAGTATTTCCTGAAATCTCGCTGGACATCGTCACGGTCACAACGCTCTATCCCAGTGCCTCATCGGAGGAAGTTGAAGACCGCATCACGCATCCGATCGAAGACGCCATACGCGATGTGACCGGTATAAGTCTTTATACCTCGAGCTCGATCGAAGGCGTGTCACTGGTGTTCATTGAGGTTGATCCTGAAGCCCGCAATAAAGATCGGATCATTACGGAGATTCAGCGCAAAATCGATCAGATCAACGACTTCCCTGACGAGGCGCTTGACCCCGATATCAATGTATTGACGACGCAAGGGCCGATCATTCGGATAGCGGTGGGTGGGCCAGCCGAAGAGCGTGCGATCCAGGTTTATGCCGACTTCCTCAAAACGCGTCTGGAACAAGTGCCCGGCGTGGGCAGTATTGATCGAGACGGTTGGCGTGATGAAGAGTTTTGGGTAGAGCTCGACCTCGACCGACTGGACGCTTTCGATCTGGCGCCGGTAGATGTTGGTCAGGCCTTAGCCTCACGCAACATCTCGTTGCCGGGCGGTCGCTTGCGTGAAAATGGGCGCGAACGGGTATTGCGCACAATCGGCCAGTTTCAGCAGGAGGCCGATATCGGGAATGTAATCGTTCGCTCTGATCCCGATGGCAACCATGTGCGCGTCCGCGATGTCGGCACGGTTACACGCACCTTTGCCGAGGCCGATTATTTCATCCGTGCCAATGGCCATCGCGCAGTCGTGCTGGGTGTAAAAAAGACTGACCGGGCAGACACCATTGAGACGGTCCAAGCCATTCAAGCTATTATCGCAACCGAGCAGGATCGGCTGCCGGAAAATATCGAACTGACCTTGGTCGATGACGAGTCCTACTACGTGCAGCGCCGTTTGCAGGTATTAAGCATGAATGGTCTACTGGGCATGTCGTTCGTGCTCATTTGCTTGTTTATTTTCCTGAACTTTCGGGTCGCCTTGATCACCGCCATTGGTATCCCGTTTTCCTTTTTGTCAGCGTTTCTGTTGATGAAGTTTTATGGCGTCACGATCAACATGATGACCATGTTCGGCTTAATCGTGGTGCTGGGAATGGTGGTTGATGATGCCATCATCGTGGGCGAAAATATTTTCCGGCACATGGAAATGGGGAAAACGCCGCGGGCCGCCGCCATCGAGGGCACTCAGGAAGTGATGTACCCCTTAATCACCACCGTGCTGACCAGTTGCGCGGCGTTTTTGCCCCTCATTTTTGCCCCGGACATTTATGCGGAATTTCTGAAGTGGCTTCCCATCGTGGTCATCATGACGCTGGCGGGCTCTCTTTTCGAGTCACTGATTATTCTGCCCTGCCACGTGGCTGATTTTGTTCCTGCCTTCAAGCGTGAACAAGCAGACCCGACTGGTCATCGCCACGCGCATCGCTGGATGAATGCATTGATTGCGACGTATGCTCGAGCGCTTCGGGTTATCTTGCGGTATCGCTATCGCTTTCTGGCGTGCGTGCTGGTCGCGTTTTTGGGGATGGGACTGTGGTCCTTCCGCACCATGCGCATTGATATCTTTCCTGCGGACATGATCGATATTTTCTTCGTGCGGCTAGCGGTGGAGGAGGGGACACAGTTAGATGAAACGGGCGAGTTTGCGGAGGCGATCGATCAAATGATTCATCAGCTGCCCTCGGACGAATTGCATGCCACGTTGACCTATGTAGGCGGA
>SLCI01000103.1 GCA_007125875.1 Kiritimatiellia bacterium
CGGTTGGGCTTCTTTCGCACAAACATGCGCGAATTTTACTACCGGGACACCCAATCACGCAATCGCCACCTTGAAAAACAACAACTTACGAAAGAATTCAGAGGCACCGTGGAAGTCAGGAACACTATCCCGAAACTCGAATCGTGGATCTCGTATCGCGCGCAGCGACCCCTTCGTCCACCGCCAAAGACGGCGACCCGCAAGCGGGCGCCCTACACCGCCCCGAGCGCCGACCGCAGAGGGTCGGCCTACAGCAGGCCACCAATCAACAGCGGTTCCTCTTGCCGAGCTGGTGCTCCCTACACTGGCTGGTGGGCGAGGAGTTCGTAAAGGCGGCGATAATACCCATCATGCTGAATGAGGCTTGTATGGGAGCCTTCTTCGATCTTTTCCCCGTTTCTCATGACGAGAATCCGATCGACTCCGCGGATTGTGGACAAGCGGTGCGCGATCAAAATACTCGTGCGACCACGCATTAGGCGCTTCAGTGCGTCCTGAATCAGTAACTCTGACTCGGTATCGACGTTCGCCGTGGCCTCATCCAATATCAGCAGAATATCCGGATCTTGAACCAGTGCGCGCGCTAGCGCAAGAAGCTGCTTCTGTCCCGTCGACAAGGTGATGCCACGTTCCTGCACTTCCGTGTCATAGCCATCCGGCAGCGCGGAAATGAAGCGATGCGCATTCACGTATTTAGCCGCCTCAATGACTTGTTCGCGCGATACTTCGGGATTATGCATGTGAATGTTGGCGGCAATACTACCCGAAAAAATGAACGGGTCCTGAATGACCATACCAATACGGCGACGCAGATCGACTTGGCGATAATTCCGCACGTCTTGCTCGTCGACGCGAACGAGGCCGCGCTGCACATCATAGAGGCGACTGATTAGACTAATAATGGATGTTTTCCCCGCTCCGGTGGCCCCCACGATCGCAACGGATTCGCCCGGCTGAATTTTGAAGGATAGATCTTTAATCACCCAATCCTCGTCCTGATACGCAAACCAGACTCGATCAAATTCAACGGCACCATTAAACCGCTCGATCTCAACGGGCTTGGGCGGGTCCTGCAGGTCCTCTTTCTCATCCATCAATCCGAAGATGCGCTCCGAAGAAGCCATCGCCGATTGAAAGACGGTTGATTTCTCTGACAGATCCTCCAGTGGCCGGAAGAAGTCGCGAATATAGGCTAGAAAGGCCACCATGATACCAATTGAAACGGCATCGCTGCCCTGCACGATCATCCAGCCCCCTACCCCGAGCACCAAGGCAACAGAAACGGCATTCAGCACTTCCATGGAGGGAAAGAAAAAGCTAATCCAACGAACGGATTCGAACCAGCCTTGGCGTAAGTCAGTGTTTCGCTGATCGAATCGCTTGCGAACATTCGTCTCCCGGTTGAAGAGCTGAATGGTCAACATACCGGTGATCATTTCCTGCAAGTAGGAGTTTAAGGTCGATTGTCGTGCCCGCACTTTGCGATGTGCGCGCCGCGTATTTAGATTGATCCAAAACATCACACCCAACAAAACAGGAAAGACGCCGAACAGCGTGAGGGCCAGGACCGGGCTGAGGTAGATCATAAAACCCATAATGGCGACCAAGGCAAAGAGATCGGCCACCAACCCCACCACGCCATCCGTGACCATACGCTGCATGGCCTCGACATCAGATGTCACGCGCGTCATTAAGCGCCCAACGGGATTGCGATCCATAAACCGTAGCGGCATACGAAGAATCTTCGCAAAAATATCCGCGCGCATATCATAGATGATACGTTCCGCAACCCACGCCATCAGATAGGCCTGGAAGTAGCGCAATCCGAACACGAATCCGGCAAGGCCAAGATAGAACCAACCAATCCGGGTAATGCCGGCGATGCGATCACCGGCGGAGAGTGAGACGGCGTCTTCCATCAAGTAATCATCGATGGCCATCTTGAGCAGGACGGGCATCGCACTGTTAAGTAGCGACATAATCAAGATGACGAGCACCGCCAAGCCAAGCAGCGCGCGGTACGGTTTGGTATAGGCCAACAGGCGGCGCGTGAGTTGCCCATCAAAGAGCTTTCCTTCTGGTTCAAGCTCAACCGCACTCATGAGGTGTGCTCCAAACGCGCCTGCAATCGTTGCACCTCATCCAACTCACGATAATAGCCCGGCTGCTGCACGAGATCCGCGTGGGTACCCGACTGCGTGATCCGACCGTCCTGCAGCACGATGATGCGGTCGGCGTGACGCAGCGAAGAGACACGATGACTGATGATCAGGGTCGTGCAGGTCGTCACAACCGGCTTGAGGCGCGCCTGAATAGCGGCCTCGGTTTGCGTATCGATCGCGGAAAACACATCGTCCAATATCAGCACACCGGGCTTGCGCGCCAGCGCCCGGCTAATGGCTGTGCGTTGACGTTGTCCCCCGGAAAGCGTGACGCCCCTTTCGCCCAACATAGTGTCAAAGCGTTTGGGAAAGCCTTCGACGTCCGTATGCAACTCGGCCAATTCCGCTGCATTAAAGACCTTCTCCAAGTCGGTCTCTTCCAAGCCTAGCGCGATATTATTCGCCAGCGTGTCGGAAAAGAGAAAGGCCTCTTGCGGGGCAATCCCTACCAAGCGCCGCAAGGTGTCCAGGGGGATGGTGCGAATGTCTTGGCCGTCGATCCGGACAACGCCTTCGATTGGATCCAGCACGCGCGCGATCAACCATGCCAAAACAGTCTTGCCACTACCCGTAGGCCCGGTAATGCCTAAAGTTTCGCCGGCTGGAATTGACAAGGAAATCTGATCCAGTACCCGCACTCCGCCCAATTCTAGTGACACTTCATCAAACTCAACCGTGACTTTTTGGTGATCGACACGGTTCAGTTCCGTGAACTGCTCCTCATCGCGAATGGCGGGTTGCGCTGTGAGTATTGACTGAATACGACCCCAACTCGCTTTTCCTCGTTGCAGCAGGTTGATTGTCCAGCCTAAAGCCAGCATAGGCCATTGCAGGAAGAACAGGTACTGCGAGAATTGCACGAACTGCCCTACCGTCATGCGGTTGGCGATCACTTCGCGCCCGCCGATCCACATAATCAGGACAACGCCAATACTGAACAGCATCCCCATCCCCGGCCAGAGCGGCCGCTCAACGCGATTGAGCGCCATTTTCAGGTCGATGAAGTGGGCATTCAGGCGGGCGAAGAATCCTTGCTGGCGGTCCTCGATGCCGTAGCCGCGCACTGTTCGTATGCCACCAAAGTTCTCCTGACAAAAGTTCGAGATGATGGAGAACTGTTCCTGGGACTCTTCGTAGCGCTGACGAATAATCTTCAGGAGAAGAAAAAACAAGAGGCTCGTGCTGGGTAACAGGAAGAGCATCACGAGTGCCATGCGGACATTGATGTAGAACATGATGCTAAACGCGAGGATGAAGCCGACGGATGTTCGGGTGCCCTGTAAAATCCCCTGCCCCACAAATTCGCGCACAGCATTCAGGTCCGAGGTCATCTTGGTCATCAAGTCACCGGTTCGCTCGCGGCTGTAGAAGGTATAATCGAGTCGTGAGAGGTGCTGAAAGACATCACGTCGAATTTCATATTCGATTTGATGCCCGAGCGAGAGCAAGATCTGGCGCATGCCCAAGGCCAAGCCGGCCGAACATAGCGCCGCCACGACGTAGAGCACCGCGTACATCAGAATCATTGGCCAACGAACTACATCGCTTACCAATTCATCCACAGCATAGCGCGTAATAAATGGGCTCAGCACGCTGATCGCCACGCTGGCGCATACCAGCGCGATGCCATTGATCACGCGTGGGCGATGAGCCCGCACATAATCCGACAGCGATTTGGACGAGATAGACTCCATAACTGCCTAACGGGTCGAACGAATGCCTGCGAACTGTCGCAGGAATCCCATTCTACTCGTGGCCGCTACCTGCCGGATAGAGCTCTTCGTTCGTTTCGGCGTTTACAACGCGGAAGTTTTCCACGTGAATATTGTGATCGGAAACGAAGGCCATATGTGCACCAAATTTGTTTTCCAGCTCCACCAGCATGTCTTCGTCCTCGGAACGCAAGCGATCGAGCACGGAGGGATTCACTGTGACGCGCAACGAGAGGTCAGCGCCCTTCTTTTGACCGCGCATGATTTGCGCTAATCTACGCTGAATCTCCACACTCATGCTCAACGCCGACTTCACCTTGCCGCGTCCCGCACAGTAGGGGCAATCGCTGAAGGTGGCCGCTCGAATACTTTCTTCCGCGCGCTGACGCGTCATCTCAATCAAGCCTAGCTCCGAAACCGGCAACACATTCGTGCGGGCCTTATCTCGACGCACAGCGTCTTTCAAGGTGCGATAAATAGTGTTTTGATGACGGCGCGACTTCATATCGATGAAATCGATCACGACCAAGCCCCCGACATTGCGGAGTCTGAGCTGTCGTGCCACCTCTTCGGCCGCTTCGATATTGACTTCGACGATGGCTTCTTCCTGCGTTTTTCCGCCCTTGTGCCGACCGGTATTTACATCGATAGCCACCAAGGCTTCCGTTTCGTCAAAAATCAAGTAACCACCTGATTTCAGCCACACTTTGCGCTGGAAAGCATTCTCTAGTTGGCGCTCCACATCGAAATGCTCGAAGATTGGCATTTGACCGTCATAGAGCTTGATCTTGTTCTTGCCACGACGCGAAATGCGAGAAACCAACTCTTTGATGCGATTGTACTGATCTTTATCATCGATCACGATGCGATCGATATCCTCTGTCAGTGAATCACGCACCACACGCTCAACCAGGTCGGGTTCTTTGTAGAGTCGGCATGGGGCCGGCATTTCACGGATACCGCGCTCGATTTCGGTCCATGTTTCCACCAAGTGACGCGTATCGCGTGCAAAACTAGTGGCGCGGGCACCGGAGCCAGCGGTACGAACAATTAGCCCGAGATCCTCGGGAGCTGGTAAACGACTCAATACCTTCTTCAAGCGTTCGCGTTCTTTGGCATCATCAATCTTTTTCGAAACGCCTTTCAAGCGACTGCCTGGCATCATCACCAGGTAACGACCGGGAATGCTGAGGTTCGCCGTAACGCGCGGGCCCTTGGTCCCAATTGCGCCTTTCGTCACCTGCACAACAATTTCGGCACCGACTGGAAATTTCTTCGCCATTTCGCCGTTCGCATATTTTTTCTTACGCGAGCCGCGCGAACGAGATACGCCCTCTTCTGCCTCAAGACGGGCGGCATCCTCGGGAATCATATCCCAATAGTGGATGAAGGCATTCTTCTTCATCCCGATATCCACAAAGGCCGCCTGCAGCGCATCCTCAACGTTTTGGATTTTGCCTTTAAAGATACTGCCGACGATACGGTCTTCACTTTCGCGCTCGACAAAGAAGCCTTCCAGCTTGCCTTCTTCTAAAACGGCCACACGGGTTTCGAGGCCTTCCTCATTAATCACGATTTCTTTTTTTACGGACTTTTTAGCCCGCAATTTCTTAAAATAATCCAACATCTTTTCGAATCCTTCCTACGTTAGCGGCGAGACCGCCGAATAATAATGCTCTGCAAAATGCCTAGTCCCAGCATGGTGCTGACCATAAATGAACCTCCATAACTCAGCAGCGGCAGCGGCAAACCAGTGATCGGCATTAAGCCGATCGTCATGGCTGTGTTGACGAAGACATGAAAAAAAATCATGCCTGTAATGCCCACTGCGATGAGTCGACCTTCTTTATCCGCAGCGATAAGCGCTGCTCGGGTGCCGCAGATGAGAATCAGGATAAAGAGCCCCAACACCGTGGTGGCTCCCACAAATCCTTTTTCCTCTGCAATCACCGTAAAAATAAAATCTGTTGGCGCTACTGTGCGTGGCAGATAGCCCAAAACATTCTGCGTGCCTTGCAAGTAGCCTTTGCCGGTTAGCCCGCCAGAACCCACTGCAATCTCTGACTGCATCTTGTTCCATCCGGCCCCGTAGGGATCGCGTCCTGGATCGATGAAGACCAAAATCCGCTCGCGCTGATAGTTGCCTAACCCCATCCAGCCTACCGGCAATAGCATCAACCCGATCAACGCCAGGAAGACGAGGAACTTGATGCGAATGCCGCCGACGAAAAGAATGAAAAGCGTGACGGGAATTAAGGTGGCTGCAGTACCTAAGTCCGGTTGCCGGGCAATCAAGATGAAGGGCACCAGCGCAATCACAAGTGCGAGCACCATGCTACCAAGCTGCCAAGGATCCCGGTCCGGGCGCGACCAGTAGCGCGCCACCGCCAAGACAACGGCAAGCTTGGCAAATTCGGCAGGCTGAATTTGGATATTGAAAAAGCTTAGCCAACGGCTGGCGCCATGCACGCTTGTTCCGATGAACAATACCAACACCAACAGCACCAGTGTCCCGGCATAGATCCACCAGGTCACTTCAGCCAGCCTGCGGTAATCGGTCATCGCTAAAAACACGTATCCAACCAGTCCCGCAATTGCCCAGCCGATTTGCCGTCTATACATTTGACTGACAGGAACATCCGCGCGCTGAAATCCTGCGCTGAAGATAAAAAAGACTCCAATCACGATGAGCGCGAGGATGGCGAATGTCATGAACCAGTCTGCTCGCTGGATATGCCATTTGATGCGTGACCAACTCATGACGCATCCCCCGCGTCAGTCAGCAGCGCCTTAAAGATCTGCTGTACTTTGGGTCCAGCGGTTTGCCCGCCAGAAATGCCGTCATCAACAATCAGTGCCAAGGCGTATCGCGGCTCATCATATGGCGCGAAGGCGATCATCCAAGCGTGTTTACGGCCTTCCTCTTTAGGTCCATACTCGGCCGTACCCGTTTTCGCGGCATAGACCGTGCCGGGTACGCGTGATGTGCGGGCGGTGCCTCGGTCTCCCATGATTACATCGCGCATACCACCGCGAACGGTACTGATGGTCTCCGCACTCCACGGCAACTCCAGTGGCGGATCTGGCGGAATCGCCGCGAATGGCCCGTCACCAAATGGACGCGTGCCATTCACTAGTCGGGGCGTGTACACGTTGCCGCCACTGGCAATCGCGGAAGCGACTAAAGCCATTTGCAGCGGTGTAACCGAAATAGGTCCCTGCCCAATCGATACGTTAACCGTATCGCCATCACGCCATGCATCACGATGCACGCGTCGTTTCCAGGCATCGTTCGGCAGCAGGCCGCTAACCTCGTGATCGAGTGTAATTCCGGTGCGCCGCCCGAGTCCCATTGTGTCAGCCATGTGGTAGATCACATCGAAGCCAGTATGGAGAGCTAAACGATAGTAATAGACGTTACATGAGCGCTCGAGAGACTGACGCATGTTCAGCGGGCCATGACCTTGACGCGCCCAGCATCGGAATCGGGTGTTGCCGAGCTGGATATAGCCCGGACAATCATAAATTTGGTGTGGCGTAACCAATTGATTTTCTAATGCCGCGATCGCAACGACAGGCTTGAAGATGCTCCCCGGCGCATAAGCACCAGCTACGGCACGGTTCACCATTGGATTTCGATCGTCCGCTAACAACGCGCGCCAGAGCGCGACCGGAATTGCAGGGACAAAATCGTTCGGATCGAAGCCCGGATTACTGGCCAGTCCAAGGACATCTCCGTTCTGTGGATTAA
>SLCI01000129.1 GCA_007125875.1 Kiritimatiellia bacterium
ATCCGACGCACACGCCCTTCAAAGGTGCGGTCCGGGACGGCATCCACGCGGATAATGGCCGGCATGTCTGCGGCCACCTTGCGCAGGCTCGATTCATGAATCCGCACCTCGGCCATCATCGCGGCTGCGGTGGGCAAATAGATCAGCTCCTGACGTTCGCGCACCTCCTGGCCTTCGCGTAACGGTTCGTCACCGCCGCGCCGGCCTTGGCCGGTGGTCGTGTACACCACCATGCCGTCGGCGGGTGCGAGAATCCGGCAACGCTCAATCTGTTCGGCGATACGGCGCAGGCGATCCTCCTGACGCTCAAACTCGGACTGTTTGGCGCGAAAATCCGCTTCGGCCTGCACCACGTCCGCCGCAGCGCGTAAACGCACGCGTTCCAGCGCGAGCCGCGTTTGCTCCACATTGCTTTCCAGCTCTTCCAGCTTTTGTTGATGGGTAAATTCCTGTAACAGGCTGAGTTGGCCCTCCGCCAACTCTAAATCGATCGCTGCCCGGCGAGCAGCCAATTCATCGGCCTGCAATTCCATACCGGTCAAAAATCCTTCCGTGGCGAGGCGTTGCGACCAGTCCAATTTATCGTTGGCGCGTTGCAACTCCTCATTCGCCAAATTGATCTCCGCCTCTGCACGCTGCAGCTCTTGCGGAAACTCACCCTCGATGTAGCGGGTGAGATTCATCTTCGCAAAACGGTAATCCAGTTCGGCTTGCGAGATGTCGGCCGCCGATTGGTTCCGCACGATTTCCAATTGTTCACGGGAACGAATGTAGGCGGCCTCGGCGTTCAGCACGCGAATCTGCTGGTCGACTTTCTGGTCTTCGAACACGCTGGCATCCAACTCCACCAACAAATCACCCTTCCGTACATGTTCGCCCTCTTCGATCAGCCACAGGATCGTGGTTCGTCCCTCCACTTCGGAGGACACCACCACACGTTCACGACTTTGAATGGTGCCAGACTCCGTCACGCTAATCGTTAACGGTCCACGCCGCACATCGAAAGTTGGTAACGTCGTCGCCGCGCCCGAATCTGAACGAAAGCCGTTGATGCCAAGCACGATCGCGCCAACCAACACTACTCCCACAATAATTTTCGTCGTATTCTTCATAATCTAATCTCTTGTCGGCTCACCTTGCGCCGAATGCGTTACTCGATCCACACGCCCGTTTCATCCAGGGTTAAGGTACCCATATCCCGCTGCAACTCCAATTCGGCTAACCGATAGGTCACGACGGCAGCCGTGAGCGCGTCCCGTGCGGAAACCAATGCCTCTTGCGCCTCCAATACATCGCGAATCTGTGCGCGGCCCGCTTGCAAGAAGAGTTCGGTGCTGTCCACCCGACGTTGCGCCAGCTCGACGGAACGCGCTTGAATCGCCATCGTCTCCGTCGACTGCCGCAAGACGCGCAACGCCTGCCGCACCTCGGCCTTGATGCTGTTTTCCAACTCCTGCACGCCACGAATCGAGCGATCGAGCGCAATGAAACGATCGCGGTACGCATTCCGGGCAGCTCGTCGACTCCACGGCACCTCCAAGTCTAAGCGTGCGGTGTAGACCCCTTCGCTGGGGTTCAGGTTCGCGTTGCCCAATGAGGCGTTTCCTAATCCCCGCCGCCCGCCAGCCCGGCCCGTACCCGTCAGGTTGGCGCCCCACCGCAGATCGTCGCGCGCCACGGTAACGGCCCGCTGCGCATCGAAGACCTGACCCTGCGCGATGATCAAATCCGGTCGCTGTGCGAGTGCCGTGCGAATGGCATCTTCCGATTCCAATTCCACTTCGTTCACTGGTGCGGCTGGAGTCTCTTCTTCTAGCGCCGCCACACGTGCAGCCAATTCGTCCTCGAGCTGATCCATCAATTGACGCAAATCACCTTCATCCAATTCCACTTGCGCATCGGTCGGCAGGCCGAGCGTGATTTTTAATTGATCCAGCCGCTGCTCATAGCCGGTTTGCGCAGAAAGCCAGCGGTCGCGTGCCCGGAGCTCTTCCTGCTGGGCCTGATCCACCTGAATTTCCGGTAAGCGCCCGGCCTCAGCTAAACGCCGAGCGCGCTCCGCCGAAATGGCCACGCGCTCGAGATTTTCGGCCGCATTGACGACTTGGTCGGCCTGTTGCAATACCTGCAAATACTCGCTAGCGACGCGCACGGCGTAGCGCCGCTTGTACTGCTCAAAGGTGTACATCGCATACATGACGTTGCGTTCCGCTTGTGTCAGCGGCTCCATCACAATGTGACGACCCGCGCCACGCAGCAAGGGTATCGAAACGCTCATGTCCGCCATGATCCCGTACGCGGAGTCGCCGTCCAACGTTAACAGCTGGACCAAATCCAACATGATTCGCGTGCTAAGCTCGGCACCTGTCCGCAAGGTGCGACTGGCGCCGAGCGTGAGTGTTTCCGTGAACCCCCGTTGCCGGTCATCTGCCGAGCGATCCTCCGTAAACGTGCCTTCCAGCATGCCGACATATGTGTTCGCAAACTCGAAGGCCTCGGTATCCAACGATAACGCCGCCCGAAAGATCTCTTCTTTGCGTTCCTGATACTCATTATTGTTCCGTGCACCGACGCGCAGCGCCGTGACGAGATCCAACGAGAGCACGGTGAGCGGCTCCTCGTCTGGCGACTCGTCCGCTACTGTGGCACCCAGGTCATCCATGTCGGGCCAGTGCGGGATCGGCGCCAAGGCGTCAGCCCCGAGCGATTCGGGCCCAGCATGTGGAAGATCTTGATCGATCAATAACCTGCGTCGCAACGTGTCAGCCGGGCGCTCAATCGTAAATTCCCCGCTCTCGCCAAAAGTCGCCCGCTGCTGTTCAGCAATCCGGTCTAGGGCATCTTGATTCGCTCGTGCGCGCTGCTTCGCGGGCGATGCGCAACCGGCCACAATCAGCGCGGACGCCAACAACGCGAGCGCAATGCTAACGCGGAATGGGTTGTATCGGGATGCAGGAAACATGTCGCACAGTACCATAAAAGAATCTTGTTTCCAGTGGCGAATCCAACGTCAGCGAGGCAAATAACGAGCTCAGGATTGATCGGCTCGAATCAAACTCCTTTTCAAGCTGAATCGGTATTGCTAGTTTCAAATCATGTCTGCTCACACACTTTCTATTATAGTCGTTACGTACAATGAGTCGCAACACGTGGCTCGTTTGCAGCGTTCCATCAAAAAGATGGACAAGCCGGACGGCGTCCAAGTTGAAACGATCCTGGTCGATGGTGGCAGCCAAGACGGCACACCAGAGGCCGCGCGCCGAGCGGGCATCAAGCGCGTGATCGAGCTGCCAGGCGCCAACATCCCGGTCTGCCGAAATCGCGGGGCCGAGGCGGCGCAAGGCGATTGGATGGCCTATGTGGATGGCGATTGTGAGCTGGCTCAGGACTGGTTAACCACGGCTTACCCATTACTAACGGGTTGCGATGCAGTGATGCTCGGATGGCCGGCACGTCCGCCCGACCCGATGAACGCCATGCAGGCCGCCTGGAATTTTCATTGGTTGAACAAGAATCCGCGCCTGGAGGATTTCATGGGACGCCGGGTCGTGCGTCACGAGGGCTTTCGCCTTGCGACCACGCGCAACATGATCCTGCACAAATCCGTTTTCACGACCGTACAAGGATTCAACGAGGACTTACCTACCGGCGAAGATACCGACTTTGCGTTCCGCGCCTACATGGCCAACATCACGGTGCTCGGAGTACCGGATCTCAAAGTCGTGCATCACGGCGAACCAGTCACGCTGCGTCAATTTTATAAGCAGCAAGTCTGGCACGCCAACCGCCACAGCTATGAGCACATACAGAAACTCAGCGGTGGCAAGATCGGCGGAAACGCGCCCCGTTTCGCCAAAGCGTTCATGGCTGGTTTGCTGAGCGCGGTACTTGGATTAGCGATTGGCGCCGTAACGGGAAACGCTTGGTGGTTGCTATTGCTCCTACCGGTACTCGGCGTGATCGGCATGCCCGCCGCCTTCATCAGCTGGAAAGGGCGTTCGCTACGTCATTTACCGATGCTTTGTCTGCTCTACGCCGCCTACGGCTGGGCACGCATGCAGGATTGGGTGGGATTGGCTCAATCCAAAGCTAGCTGGAAGTCGTAAACACGCGACGATACAAGGCCGCAAATTCGGCTACGACCGTTTCCGGGCGGTGCCGCGCCTCAATCAGGTCCCGCCCCGCTTGACCGAGTACGGCGGCCTGCTTCGGATCGTCCAGCAGCCGCGCCACCTGCTGGGCTGCGGCTTCGTCGTCTCCAACCGGAACGATATAGCCGGTTTTACCCTCGCGGACGAGTTCGCGATTCCCGCCACAATCTGTTGCCACGACGGGCAAGCGCGCCGCCATATACTCCAAGATCGTGTTGGAAAGGCCCTCGTTCGCGCTCGGCGTGAGCAAGCCAACAGAACACCGCCGCAAACACGCAGGCACGGCACTGATATCGCCGAGAAAACGAACGCGGTCCGCGACCCCCGTGTCCACCGCGTATTGTTCCAGCCGATCTCGTTCGATACCGTCACCCGCCAAGGCAAAGCGCAGTTCGGGATGACTATCTTTCAAGCGTGCCGCGATCCGCAACACCATTTTGTGATCTTTCTCGGGATCCAGCCGAGCCACAACCACCACCCAACGATGATCTCCCGACAAGGCCGCAAAGCTGGACGCCGCCTGGCGATCGAATTCATCCACATCGAGTACGTTGGGGATATTGATTACGCGGTCCGCCGACAGGCCGCGCGCCAAACATTGCGCGCGAATGGCCTCGGCATTCACCACCACGGCTTTAGCGCGACGATCCGCCTGATCCATCAGTCGTCGCTTCCAGGGCGCGTAGATCTCCCCCAGATCCCGACGACTGGTGATCAACGGGACACCCGCCCAGCGCGCAGCAATACGGCCAAACACCGCGGCATCAGCGTCCCAAGCGTGAATCCCGGCCAAACGCTCGCGGCGCACGAAACGGGCTAATTGCCAGACGAGCCAGAGCGTGCGGGGCGATTTGATCGACTGAATCTCAAATGGGTACACCGAACCACAATGCGCCTCAACGGCATCCAAAAAATAGCCTTCGCGACGAAAGGTGGCGACGCGTTGACGAGGCAGTTGCAGGGCCACCCGAGCACACTGCCCCTCTGTGCCTCCCCGAATGAGGTTCCACACGAGGTGCAGAGCGGGCGGCGAATCGAGCGTGGGGGAGTTGCTCATCAATCGCCTATCAGCCGGTCCAACTCTTCACCCTGCACACCCATGGGGCGAGCGCTGCCACGCGTATTTTCGATCATCATTTGACGATCCCAACTGCGCTTTGCCTCGAGTTCTGAGACACCGGCATCAGCCTGACTGCGCACATAGGCATCACGACGATTTCGCTCCGAGCGTTGCTGGTCATACCAGCTTTCATCGCCGCTCGGATCCGAAGTACAGGCCCCCAGCACGAGCACTGCGCAAATCGACCATTTGTATAAGGCGTTCAACATGTATTAACATTACTGGCTCATGCAGTCGTAATCAACTATAGACGCAGGAGTTGCTCCTTTACGGTGCCATCGGATCGGCGTATCTTTTAGAACTTGGAGGATTTTCAACGCATGATCATGAACAGTCTGTCAAAACGCTCACACGCCGGCACCAGAAAGGCCGGCTTGACCGTTATCGAGGTGGTCATCGCCCTCGCCATTCTCGGGATTACGCTGGGTGGTGCCTACAGCGTGTTATTGATTTCGATACAGAACCGCGCCTTCGCACACGATCACTATGCGGCCACTTTGCTAGCTAACAATCGCCTTGAACATGCTCGCCATCTTGCCTTTTCGGAGGTCGGCGCAGCGTTCGAGGAAGACGCTGTCCGGATTAATGACGAAGGCGTCCTGGATCCAGAAGGCCGATATGTTCGCTCCACGACGGTGACCCCTGACTACCGTAATGACCCTCGCCTAAAAGAGGTCCAAGTGGAAATCGTTGTGCCGCTGCCGCGTCAACGGGAGCGGGCTGCAGGCACAGTATCCATGTCGGCGGTTTTGATAGATCGCCAATTTGAGGAGGATGATGATTAAATTTCGGATCCAATGTGGTGATCGACTTCGCGTCTCGCGCTCGGGCTTCTCATTAGTCGAGGCGCTGATCGGCGTGGTACTGCTGAGCGTGGTGCTGGTTGGCGCATTTTCAGCCTTCGCCTATGTGATGCGAGGCGATCGCCTCTTGTCCTCGCAGACCGAGCTGGACCTCGATGCCCGCCGGTTAGTGGAGCAGATGCGTCGCGACCTTTGGCTTACCTCGCGCGAGCGCATTCTGGTTTATCCCGAAGAAGGTGAGGCGATTGCGATTAGTTTTCCTATTTCGCTGTCGGGCGATGCGGCCGAGGTGGACGAAAATGGAGAGATCATTTGGGACACAACGGTCATTTATCATCTATGGGAAGATCCTCCCGAGGTGCGCCGCACAACCTTCAATCCACGCTCCACACTGACTGATGCTCAGCTCCGCCAGCAACTGGAAGACGTCGTTTATGCAGGTAACGGCAGCACAACATTCAATGGCCAAAACAGCAATACACGTCCCTTGGTAGGGAATTTAGTCCACTGGGAGCTAGAACAAAGCAGTTCCCGTCTTGATACGCACGCGAACTCGCCGGGACGCCGTCGCCTTGTGATGGGCGCGGGCCTAGTGGAATGTGGCACGAACACGCTCAGTTTTCGCGTGGTGGGTAAAAACCCCGAAGGTTCCGGATCCTCACGGCATTTGGGCATCGATACGCTGAGCATCACGCCCAGCGGCCTGCCGCTGGAAGCGGAATGGATGCTGCCGGCGGTGGATGTATCGGGTACCGCGCCAACAGCGGAGAACATCGGCACCAACGACTTCTGGAGCGGTAATTCGCGACTCTGGTTCTCTGCGACCTCCGACAACAATGCCTTTTCCTTGAACTTCGAGAGCGATCGTTGGGAGGATCGCAACTTCGTCGGCATCACCAGCTTGAGTGAAGACCTCAATCGATTCGCGGACACAATTAACGGGATTAATACGTATTCCTTGGAACTACGCGGCGACGCCATCACGTGGCGAGCAGCCGAGCAAACGCGCGATCTGGACGGATCGATCGCGCCGATCCATGCGGAGACCGTGTTTACCAACCTCGTTCGCGGAGAGGATATGGACCCCATTATCTATGCCGATTTTGACGGCGGCTGGATCAACCATAGCGGCACGAACGCATGGCTAAGCTTTTTGGCTGCGGAACATGGCGTGACGGTGGCCAACGTCATGATTGGTGAGAGTGCCATTACGCCGCTCTCAGATTTCGTGGGCCCCGTCTATTCAGTTACCTTTGACAATCAAAGCTCCGTCACGGTCACGAACGCTGCGGTTGAGTCGGACCCGATTCCGATCCATATCGACCGCGATAAAAGTTATCTGGTCCGCTACAGCCTGATCCCGGACACGCCTGGCATCAAACGCTCATTTACGGCGTCGGAGGGATGGCCAACCTTACTCTCCCTGAGCGGGGATTGGGATTACACCGACTCCTCCGGCATCTTATGGGAAGGTGAAAATGTGAATTATACGCCTAACCCACTGACATTTATTGGC
>SLCI01000180.1 GCA_007125875.1 Kiritimatiellia bacterium
GGTCGTGCAGCGGGGCGTGGGGCTGCAGTCACCGGCGCAGCCTTCACTTCACGAGACCCCACAGATTCGCCACAAACCGCGCACCGGTAGTCGTGTAATTCGGCATGCGGCAACACAAGGAGTAGTTTTTCGCGTACCGGTTGAGCCGATTTGCACTTTGGGCAGTAGAGCTCGCTAGCGCGCAGATCTTCAAATTGCTGATTCATAGGGGCAGTTTAGAGTAATGCCTAGGGACTGCAAGTCCGCTGTCAAAAGGCGCCGGGGCTCAATTTCTCCTTGACCGCACTGGGCATCTACGGCATACGTCAGCCGCTCACAGAGACGTAACAACAGGAGATTACTATGGCGTTGATCGATTTTGGCGGCACCAAAGAGCATGTGGTGACGCGTAAAGAGTTTTCATTGGCACGAGCCAAAAAAGAGTTGAAGAAAGAAACCATCGCCGTCATTGGCTATGGCGTGCAAGGCCCGGCGCAGGCATTGAACCTGAAAGATAATGGTTTCAATGTGATCATCGGACAGTCCAAGGCATTCAAAAGCGATTGGGATCGCGCCCGCAAGGATGGCTGGGTGCCCGGCAAGACACTCTTCGATGTCGAAGAGGCCGCCCAGCGCGGTACCGTGATTCAATTATTGGTGTCGGATGCGGCACAGCGCATTGTGTGGCCGACCATCAAAAAGAATCTGAACCCCGGCGATGCACTGTATTTCTCGCATGGTTTCTCGATCGTGTACAAAGAGCAAACGAAGGTGATTCCGCCGGACAATGTCGACGTGATCATGGTGGCACCGAAAGGTTCCGGCACATCCGTCCGTCGCAACTTCCTGTCCGGTTCGGGTATTAATTCGAGCTACGCGGTTTTCCAGGATGCCACCGGTCGCGCGGAAGCGCGTTGCTTGGCGCTCGGTATCGGCGTGGGCTCAGGCTACTTGTTCCCGACCACCTTCGAGCAAGAAGTCTATAGTGACTTAACTGGCGAGCGCGGTGTCTTGATGGGTGCGTTGGCCGGCTTGATGGAAGCGCAATATGACGTGCTCCGTAAGAATGGTCACTCGCCCAGTGAGGCGTTTAACGAGACCGTGGAAGAGTTGACCCAGAGCCTGATCCGTTTGGTTGATGAAAATGGTATGGACTGGATGTACGCCAACTGCTCGATGACGGCTCAGCGCGGTGCATTGGACTGGAAGCCTAAATTCAAGAAGGCCACGCTGCCTGTGTTCAAGGATCTCTACAACTCCGTCAAGAGCGGTAAGGAAACCAAGCGTGTGCTGAATGTTTCCAAGAAGAAGGATTATCGCCAATCGCTGACCAAGGAATTGGAGACGATTGGTAACTCAGAAATGTGGCAGGCCGGTAAGGCCGTGCGTAAGCTGCGCCCGAAGAACAAAGCGGTCGCAATTACGAAGTCGACCAAAGGTGTCAGCGGTCGCGCCAAGAACTAAGACGCCTATCCCCCCCTTCGGGCGTCATGAAGTAGTGATCAGCCGGCGGAGCCTAGCGCTCGCCGGCTGGAACTACGGGAAGTGAGTATTGTTTCATGTCATTTATCAACCGACTCAAAGAAGTCTTTGTCTCAGATGAGGTCTCAGGGCCTACAGACATTTGTCATGTCGTGGATACATCGGGTTTAGCTGGCGGTCGAGGCGACCGTCTTTCACCGCGTGATCGGTTGGCCCTCTTGCAGAAGCTCGCTTCGTTTGCCGAGCGGGAGCAGCTCCAGATGGTGGTGCTATTGGATGGCCGCCCACTGCGCGAGGCCGCGGATGGTGAAGAGTTTAAAAGTGTAACTGTTTACTACGCCGAAGGCGCTGAGGGACTAGCCAAGCGTGCGTTGGAGATTGTCCGCGGTAAAGGGCGGCGCGCGCTCTTGGTCACCCAGCAGCGCGACCTGGCAGAGCAGGCGCAGCAAGCGGGTGTAGGTACATTGCGGGCCAGTTCGCTTCGTCGAGCCCTTGATGAAAATGGTGGCGGTGGCGGCGGTCGTGGTAGCCGAGGTGGCTCCGAGGGTGGGCGTTCCGGTGGCCGTGGTCGACGTCGCTCCCGTCCACGTCGTCCACCCAATTCGGATCAAGGACAAGGCCGTTCTGAGAAACCAGCGCCCACCAAGGCGGCCGAGAATAAACCGCAGGCCAAGCCCAACAAAGATGGCGTGAGCGACCTGATCGATCTCGTCTAGTTTCGGACTCCCCTTGGAGACTTGCCTCATGGTCTCCAGTATGCCCTTAATATGATCGGGCTTTGCTTCTATGCAGTCGGCGACGTTTGTCTGGCCGGATGGAAGCGATTGCTTCAAAAATGATTTCGCGCGTCGATTGACCGCAAAAGCGAAATTAGAGAAATTAGGCAAATTGACTGGAGGTCCAAACACATGAATGCAACCACCAACAGGAAGCTTCTCGACTGGGTCAATGAAGTTGTTTCCATGTGTCGGCCCGATCACGTGGTCTGGTGTGATGGTTCCAAGACCGAATACGATCGCATGACCAATGCGCTGGTGAAGAGCGGCACCTTCATTCCGCTTAACGAAAAAATTCGTCCCAATAGTTTCTACTGTCGCTCTGATCCTGCTGATGTGGCACGCGTTGAGGAATTCACCTTCATTTGTTCCGAGCATGAGGAGGACGCTGGTCCAACAAATAACTGGGCCGATCCGAAGGGGATGAAGGAGAAGATGCGCGGGCTTTATGACGGGTGCATGCAGGGCCGTACCATGTATGTGGTTCCTTACTCCATGGGGGCAGTCGGTAGTCCGATCGCGAAGATTGGTGTTGAAGTTACCGATTCCGCTTACGTGGTCGTGAATATGCACATCATGGCACGTGTAGGCACGGCGGTTTTGCACGCGTTGGGTAACGACAGTGACTTTGTGCGTGGAATTCACTCGGTCGGTGCGCCATTGACGGATGTGAAAATGCAGGATGTAGCTTGGCCTTGTAATGCCGCCAATAAATACATCACCCATTTCCCGGAAACCCGTGAAATTTGGTCATATGGATCGGGCTATGGCGGCAATGCGCTGCTTGGCAAGAAGTGTCATGCCTTGCGTATTGCCTCCGTGCAAGCGCGTGACGAAGGCTGGATGGCGGAGCATATGTTGATCCTCAAGCTGACATCGCCTGAAGGAACGGTTAAATATGTGGCCGCGGCCTTCCCTAGTGCATGCGGCAAAACGAATCTTGCGATGTTGGAGCCGACGGTACCAGGGTGGAAGGTGGAGACCATTGGTGATGATATCGCGTGGATGAAATTCGGTGAGGATGGCCGCTTGTATGCCATCAATCCTGAAGCGGGTTTCTTCGGCGTTGCGCCGGGAACAAGCATGGCGTCGAATCCCAATGCCATGCGGACGCTGCACGCGAACAGTATTTTCACCAACTGCGCGATCACGCCGCAGGGCGATATTTGGTGGGAAGATATCGACGCCACCGAGCCCACCGAATTGTATGATTGGTTGCGGCGTCGCTGGACGCCGAATTCCATCCGCAAAGCCTCGCATCCCAACGCGCGCTTCACAGCACCGGCTGCCCAGTGCCCTGTGATTGCGCCGGAATGGGAAGACCCTAACGGTGTTCCGATCGATGCCTTTCTTTTTGGTGGCCGGCGCGCCACAACGATTCCATTGGTGACCGAGGCGCGCGACTGGAATCACGGCACATTCCTCGGCGCGGTTATGTCTTCCGAAATGACGGCCGCCGCGGCGGGCACGGTCGGCACGTTGCGCCGCGATCCGATGGCGATGCTGCCGTTCTGCGGCTATCATATGGGCGATTATCTGGCGCATTGGATCAACATTGGTGCGCGCAGCGATGCCGATAAATTGCCACGCATCTTTTACGTCAATTGGTTTCGCAAGGATGATCACGGTAAATGGCTATGGCCGGGTTTCGGTGAAAATAGTCGCGTACTGAAGTGGGTCGTCGAGCGGTGCGAAGGCAAGGCCGATGCCGTTGAAACGCCCTTCGGATTGGCGGCCACAAAAGAATCCTTGGACCTGGATGGGCTCGACTTGGACGATGAGGATCTCGACATTCTTCTTCAGGCGGATCAGGCCGGCTTGCTGGCGGAAATCGCAGATATGCGGGCTTATTTTGCCCGGTTCGGTGACAAGATGCCGCCGGAGCTGATTGCTGAACTGGACGGATTAGAAGCGCGCTTGCAGTCCTGATGCTGGACTGCGTGGGGGCATGAGGCCGGCGCCGCAATATGTGAGTAAGGGATACGGAGTGAGCCCCTGCGTTACGTAACCCAGCTTGCGTATGCGAAGAAATTGAATAGACTGTGCTATTCATTCGTCCAATGAAACAAGCACGGCCTAAACGCAGTCGGTATTGGGCGGTTTGGCAACAGGAGTGAGTTATGAAAATTGTATGGATCAAAAGTTTTGCGGCAATCCTCATCGTCGTCTTATTCAGCGGTTGTGCCGCTTTTCGGGCGCAGACCACAGGCGTGGATTTAGATCAAGCGGAGCCCATGCGGGAACGCTTTGATTTCACCGATTTACGGCAAATCACGGAGAGCTTTGCCGATGAGTTGGGGCATAGCGACTTCATTTTGGGTCATGAGCGGCCTCCTATCATGATGATTGCTGGCGTACAGAATCGAACTAGCGAATACCTCGATACGCGAAACTTAACGGATCGTTTGCGTACCCTTTTGTTCCGTACGGGTAATGTCCAGTTCGTGAATGAGCAGCGTCGCGAGGATTTGTTGCGTGAGCAAGGCTATCAGGCAGCCCAGGCGACACCCGAAACACAGGTCGGTATCGGTCAGCAGTTGGGTGCCCGTTACATGATGTCTGGATCGCTGACCGAGATGGAGGATCGTTCGCCTCGTCAGGTGCGGGTCTCTCGTACGGTGCGTCGTTTCTACAAACTCACACTGGAAGTGACCGATTTGGAGACCGGCTTGCTCGTCTGGACTTCCGAGCGTGAGTTTGCGCGCGAGGCTCGCCAACCGCTGATCGGATGGTAAAGCGATGCAAGTGGAGCGACTACGCCTAGCCGTGCTGCTCGCGCGGTGCGCGCTGGGCGCGTTTCTCCTGCTTGTTTCGGTTGGCTGCGCCACACAATCCCTGAATCGAGCGCGAACCGACTTCTACAGCGGTCGGCTCGATGATGCGGAAGCGACGCTGGATCGTGATCGCATTCCGCAGCGCGATGAAGTCTTGTTCTTGATGGAGCGAGGCACCGTGCGCCAAATGCAGGGTGAATATGCGGCGAGTTCGCGTGACTTTATTGCTGCGCACGATCGCTTGGTTGAGCTGGAAACGCGTAGTATCAGTCGCGGTGCGGGCAGCCTGATCGTAAACGACAATATCCGCCATTTTGTCGGTGCGCCTTTTGAGCGTACGCTTTTACACACCTTAACGGCGCAAAATCATTTTGCGTTGGGAGACTGGGACAATGCCGCCGTTGAGGCCCGCCGAATCCTGCGATCCTTGGATCACGAGAGCCGTCTCGACTTTCCCGATGAGCCTTTTTCGCGTTACGTGGCCGGGCTTGCCTTCCAGTTTCTGGATGATCCCTCCAATGCCGCGTTACAGTTTCGGTTCGCCAATGACTTGGTGCCACATGTCCGAATCAATCCCGATTCTGGTCGCCTCCGTCAGGAAAAGACTCCGCCACCCAAGGAGAAATCGGAGGACACTGAGGAGTCGGACGATGTAGAGGAGGAGAGCCGAATCGAGCGCATTTGGCCCGAGCCTTTGCCGGATCGGGAGCCGGATATACCGGAGACATGGACAGACGAATTGGTTGTTCTGCTCCATTTAGGGCGTGCGCCGCGACGCCAAAGCGTTGGTCGCTCGCCCTTCTCGTATCGCTCTCCGACGTACGCCGAAATCTATGTCGAAGGCCGATATGTGGGGCGAACCTATACGCTGTCTGATACCGCGTATTTGCGGGCGGAAACGGAGCGCGTACGTGCCCTGCGTGAGGCGGCGCGCGCAGTGACGCGGATCGTGGCGAAAGAGGCCGCATCAGAGGCCGTTGGCCGAAATACAGAGCCTTGGGTCGGTGATTTGATGCGTTTTATCCTGTTCGGGCTGCTCGAACAGCCAGACGAGCGCCATTGGGGGACACTGCCGCGTTGGTTACAGGTCGGCCGAGTCGCTGTGCCCCCAAGTTTAAGCGAATATACCTTGGTTTTTAAGGATTCTCGCGGCCGGGAGCAGCGTCGGGTTGACGTAAAGGAATCGATTCAGCGGCGCAGAAATCTGGCTATTTCATCGCATCGCGAGCTCTTGGCCCGTTAAGTCCGGTTTCGGGGGCTTGGGTATAGGTTCCGATCGAATCAGCGCGTTCATCGGCGTGGCCGTGTCTCTTCACCTAAATCCTTTGATTGTATGCGTTTCCCGTCTTGACTTGCGCTGGTTTGGTCCCTACGTTGTGGGGCTTTTCAGGCGAATTGCTCTGTGCGGATGTTTTTTCTGCACAGGGGGTCGCTGGGTTCTATGTTGGATGCCCGATGGTGTAATGGTAGCACACGGCCCTTTGGAGGCCAGAGTCAAGGTTCGAGTCCTTGTCGGGCAACCATCTGTGCAGACGTGAAAAGCGAGCGATATACGTGATTATATTTTCCGGAACAGCGCATCGTGATTTGGCTCAGCGGATAGCGGATAATATCGAGCAACCGTT
Source organism: Kiritimatiellia bacterium (assembly GCA_007125875.1). GTDB lineage: Bacteria > Verrucomicrobiota > Kiritimatiellia > SLAD01 > SLAD01 > SLAD01. Next base: position 6,637 of record SLCI01000180.1, read on the forward strand.
GGGTTCGGTCGATATTAGCCGGTTTCCCGACGGCGAAATCATGGTGAAAATCATTGATAATATTCGGGGGCAAGATATATACATCGTTCAGCCGATTTGTTCGCCACCGAATGAAGCGCTGATGGAATTGCTGATCATGATTGATGCCGCGCGGCGCGCCTCTGCGGCACGCATCACGGCTGTGATCCCTTTTTATGGCTATGCGCGACAAGATCGTAAAGATCAGCCGCGCGTGCCAATCACGGCAAAATTGGTGGCGAATTTGTTGGTAGCCGCAGGAACGAATCGATTGTTGACGATGGATCTGCATGCACAGCAGATCCAGGGATTCTTTGATATTCCCGTGGATCATTTGTATGCGGCTCCCGTGATTGTGAAGTATTTGCAATCACAGGGTTTAGATAATTTAATGGCCGTTTCGCCGGACGCCGGCGGGCTGAAGATGGCGTATGCCTATTCGACCATGTTGAATACTGGGCTTGCGTTTGTGGCCAAGCAGCGACGTAGTCCGAGCGAAGTCACCGCCATGGATGTGGTGGGTGATGTAAAAGGCAAAAATTGCGTGCTGGTGGACGATTTGTCGACTACGGCTGGAACGTTGGCCGAGGCTTCGCGCATCTTGATGGAGCGGGGCGCGGCATCGGTACGGGCCGCAGTGACGCATACGTTGATTACAGAAGTCGGCATGAAGCGATTAAATGATTCGCCGATTGTCGAGTTGATCACAACGGATAGTGTGCCCAAGGGGGACTGGTCGGGTTGCCCGATCACGGTGCTTTCTGTGGCGGAACTGCTGGGGGAAGCGATTAAGCGGATTCACGGGAATCAGTCTGTGACCTCGTTGTTTAAAATCAGTTAGGTAGAGAAGTGGAGAAAAGTCATGAGTGAGGAAAGTGTATTAGCCGCCACCGTGCGGACCGAAACGGGATCAGGTGCCGTCAATCGGCTTCGCAAGCAAGGCGCTCTGCCGGGCGTAGTCTATGGGTTGGCCGATCCGAAAAATGTGCAGGTCGATGCGGCTGCCTTTTCGGCGATTCAGCGCCATCACAGCAGTGAAAACGTCATGCTGAAGCTCGAAATCGAGGGCGACCAAGCGCACAATGTATTGGTCCGCGATGTGCAACACCATCCGTTGTCCGGCGTGCCGATGCATGTTGATTTTTATGAGCTATCGATGACCAAGCGGGTCACCGTGGATATTCCTGTGGAGCTGATTGGAACGCCGATCGGTGTGACGCGCGACGGCGGTTTGATGGAGCAGATGTTGCGCGAAGTCGAGATCGACTGTTTGCCGGGCGATATCCCGGAGCAAATCGAACTCGATGTCTCCAAGCTCGAGGTCGGCGATGGGTTAAGCGTCGGTGACATCAAGCTCGACAGCGAAAAGTATGAGGTCGTGACGGCTACCGATATTGCGATCGTTTTGGTTGCTGCGGCGCGCGTGGAAGATACCGGTGCGGATGCGGACGAGGAGACTGCAGCGGCAGTGGGCGAGCCGGAAGTGATCGGGGAGGCAGCGAGCGACGAAGAGGGTAGCGAAGAGAAAAGCGAATAGTGGTTGGGCAATCGGCTGTTGACGCGGGTTGGAGACCCTCATGTGGTTAATCGCAGGTTTGGGTAATCCCGGTAAGCGCTATGAGCGGACCCGCCACAACATCGGTTTTGAGGTCGTTGAATGCTTGGCCCCGCAAGGGGCAAGCTCGTTTCGACGAAGTTGGCGATTTCCGGCGGAGTTAGCCGAAATTCAGGTTGAGCGCGAAAGGCTCTTGCTGTGTAAACCGCGGACCTTTATGAATCGGAGCGGTGACGCGGTAGGCCCGATTTGCCGGAAGAAGGGGATTGCCCTTGCCCAGCTCATCGTGATAGTGGATGATACCGAATTGCCATGTGGTCGGCTACGAATCCGGCGACGCGGCGGTGCAGGCGGACATAACGGGCTGAAGTCGATTATAGCTGTCTCGGGTACAGATGATTTTGCCCGCATACGTGTGGGTGTTGGCGGTCGTCCGCAAGATCGCGATATGGTGGACCATGTCCTGAGTGGATTTGCTCCCAATGATCGTAAAGCGGTGGATGAAGCAGTAGAGCGGACGGCGCAGGCCGTGAAGAGTATAATAGCAGACGGCCTCGATAAGGCCATGAACGAGTATAACGGCTGATCAAGAGCCGGTTGGATGAAGGAGAGTTAGGGCATTGAAGACATACGAAGGCATGTTTATTTTTGTGGACGCGCTGAAAGACGATGAGCTGGAAGCAGCCGTCAAAGTCGTGCGTGAAGAGATTGAGAAATTGGGCGGCAGCGTCGAAAACACCGCACGGATGGGACGTCGCCCCTTTGCGCGCTTACAAGCCAAGCGACATAAAGCGGGCCATTACATCGTCATGAACTTCTCGGCTGATCCGCAGGCGATTACGTCGCTGCTTGCACGCCTCAAGCTGAATGCCGATGTGTTCCGCACACAGATTACGGCGCAGGATCCAGCCAAAGCTGCGGCACAAACGGAACAGGCCGAACCGGCCACCGCTGAAGGATAAATTATGGCATCCTTGAACAAAGTATTTATTATTGGCAACCTAACGCGCGATCCGGAGGTGCGTTATTTACCTTCGGGCGCAGCCGTGGCGGATATCCGTTTGGCTGCCAATCGCCGTTTCAAAACCCAGCAGGGTGAAGACAAGGAAGAGACCTGCTACGTCAATGTCTCCGCCTGGGGTCGCCAAGCTGAAACGTGTGGACAGTATCTGTCCAAAGGATCGCCCGTATTGGTTGAAGGTCGGCTTCGCTACGAGGAGTGGGAAAAAGACGGCCAAAAGAATAGCCGCATTTCAATCACGGCCGAGCGCGTACAATTTATGGGAAGCCCGCGATCGGGCAGCGAGTATGGTGATTCGCCAGCGAGCGGTGGCGATCGAGCGCCATCGCCCAATAACCAAGGCGGAGCACCGGAGGGTGGTGCTGCCGATGACGATGATTTGCCGTTCTAACGACAAATCGCAAGGTTTCGCTCAAGCGTATCATGCTGAATAGGTAACGAAGGATAATCGTATGAAGAAGAAAAGTAGCCCGCGGCGCAGACGTCCGCGTTTTGATGAAAATGATGCCTCCCGCGGTCCAAAGCGACTAGAGGGTGTTGAGCATATTGATTACAAGGATGCTGAACTGCTACGTCGTTTCATGACAGAGCGGGGCAAAATTATGCCGCGTCGAACCACCTATGCATCGGCTAAACAGCAACGGCAAATCCGCTCAGCGATTCGCCGTGCACGCGTGATGGGGCTATTGCCGTAAGGCAAAGGAGTTTTAGCTATGTCAAAAGAATTGATTTTAATGGCCGATGTCGAAGGTCTTGGCGTCGAAGGTGCAATCGTCAAAGTGGCCGATGGCTATGCGCGCAACTTCTTGTTGCCGCAAAAGAAGGCCGTGGTTGTGACGGCGGGCACGAAGCGCCTGGTTGAGAAGAAAAAGGCCGAGCGTATTGCTCGCGAGGCGGCTTCACTCAAAGAGGCGCAAGATCTTGCGGCACAAATCGAAAAACTGGCCATCAGTCTTGCGGTCAAGGCTGGCGAGTCGGGACAAATGTATGGTTCGATCGGTGCAGGCGATATTCTTGAGGCACTCGAAAAAGAAGGCTTCAAACTCTCGCGTAAGCAGATTGAGCTAGGCGCGCCGATCAAGTCACTGGGCACTGTTGATATCCCCGTCAAGATACATGCTGAGGTCTCTGCGACACTGAAAGTCACAGTAGCCGAGGAATAGGCCGGGATGGTTACCAAGGTCACTCCCGCACCTAAGCCAACGAGTGATCGCATTCCTCCGTACAGCCCGGAAGCGGAACGCGGCGTGTTGGGTTCCGCCCTGTTGGATGCCAGTCGCGTCATAGACTTGTGCGTTGAGCGCCGCTTAACGCCGGAATCATTTCACGTACCTGCTCATCAGACGTTGTTCGAAACGTTGGTCGACATGAGCAACAGCGGGCAGGTGATTGACTTGCTCACCGTGGGTGATCGGCTTGAATCGGCGAACCTCATTAAGCAAGTTGGCGGCCGCGAATTCATCCTGGAATTGGTCGATGCGACTCCCACGGCCGCGCATGCCGAGCACTACATCGAAATCGTGCGGCAGAAACATCTGCTCCGCATCATCATCGACCGTTCACGCGAAGCGATCGACAAGTGCTATAGCGCAGAAGAGGTCGCCGACGAAATCCTTGGCCAGACCGAGCAGAGCTTCTTTGATATTGGTGAAATGACCAGTGGCGCCATGGTGCCGTGGGAGAAACTGATCCACAGCACCATGCAAGATATCGAGAATATCTTTCAGGAAAAGAAAGGCATCACTGGCGTGCCGACCGGCTATGTCGATCTGGACCGAAAACTAATGGGCTTGCAGCCCAGCGATATGATTATTATCGCCGCCCGTCCATCGATGGGTAAAACATCGCTGGCTATGAATATCGCCGAGAAAGTGGCGCTCGGCGAAGTCTCGGATAAGCAGGCGCGCCCGGTAGCCGTATTCAGTTTGGAAATGTCCAGCGAACAATTGGTCCGCCGGATGATTTGTTGTCGAGCCCGTGTTTCGGCACATAAACTGGCGACCGGCTATTTAACGCAGGTCAATCACGGTCACCTAATGAATGCCGCTGATGCACTGATGAAAGCCCCGATGTTTATTGATGACAGCGCCGGACTCAGCGCCGTCGAGCTGCGTGCCCGGGCGCGTCGTTTGAAGAAGCGGTTCGGGATCGAGCTGATTGTCGTCGATTATCTACAACTACTAAACTACCCACAGTATGCGCGCGAAGGACGGCAGCGTGAAACACAGGCGATCTCTGGCGCCTTGAAAGCGATGGCCAAGGAGCTGAAGATTCCTGTGATCGTGTTGAGCCAGCTCAGTCGTGCGCCGGAAACGCGTGATACAAAATCGGCTGTGCCCAAGCTCTCTGATTTGCGGGATTCCGGTTCAATTGAGCAGGATGCGGACGTGGTCGCATTGCTGCGGCGCCCATGCAAATACCCAGCCGATAAGGATGCGGCCGATATCACGCTTTCTATTCTCGATATTGCCAAGCACCGCAACGGACCAACCGGTGAAGTTCGCTTGCACTTTGAAGAGGATTTCACGCGCTTCGAGGATCGCGCCGCGCCCGGCGTGGATCACGAGGAAGCCTTTTCGCCGGATGAAGAAGGTATTGAGGTATGATGAGATTTGGAGTCACTGTTCTGGGATTGTTCCTTTTGCTTGCGGGCTCAACCTGGGCCAATGTGAACCCGTCGGGCCCGCCAATGGTGCGCGAGGTCCGCATCGATAATCGTGGGCCCGGCCCGCTTGATGAAGATTCCATCCGTGCTTTTCTAACCACGCGGGCAGGCCAACCCTATGATGCGATGGCGGCCAATCAAGACGTACGGGCGTTACTGGAAACCGGCCGCTTCAGTGATGTGGTCGTTGCGGTGAATCCGTTGCCTGCTCGTCGTGAAGTGGACGTGATCTTCGAAGTACGTAACAAACCTCGTTTGCGCAGTATTCAGGTGACTGGCGCAGACCATGTCAGCAATCGTCGGGTCAGGGATTGGTTGCAAATTGATATTGGCTCGCGGGTAGATGATGTCTTAATGGCAGTGCGCGCCCAAAATGTTTATGAAGAGTATCGTAAGCGTTTCTTTCTGGACCCGAAGCTGACATGGGAAATTGATGTGAATCCGGCTACTGGTGCGGCGGATGTGCGGGTCACTGTCGATGAGGGGCGGCGCGCGAGTATTTGGCGCATTGGGTTCGAAGGTAATGATGAGGTGCGTTCCCGTTCATTGCGTCGTGTGATGCAGCAAAAGAATTGGCGGCCTTGGGCTTCTTTGACGAAGCGCAACCGTTTTGATCCTTATGAGCTGAATGCCGATCGCGATTCGTTGCGGCGCGTCTATATGGAACGTGGTTTTCTGGATGTGCGGATTGGTGATCCGATTATTGAGGAAGGGCCTGGTCAAAGGGTTACCATCACCATTCCTGTTGAGGAGGGGCCGCTCTATCGCGTGGGTGAAATCACGGTCGAAGGGGTCAGTCTCTTTGAGTTGAATGAAATTCGTCCGGCCTTGACGATTGGCCCCGGCGATGTGGCGCGCACCATCGATATCGAACGCAGCCGTGCAAACGTGCGCGACTTCTATGGCAGTCGCGGTTTCATTCGGACGCGCGTGCGCGAACGCTTGGAGCCTGATTTTGATACAGCGATCGTGGATATCGAATTCTTTGTCACCGAAGGAGAGCTCTCGCATATTCGTGATATCGAAATCCGCGGTAATCGACGCACTCGCGATAAAGTGATTCGACGCGAACTGGCGGTGATGCCCGGCGATATCTATGACGAGGTCCGTGTACGGCGCAGCGAGACGCGCCTCATGAATATGGGCTACTTCAATCGCGTACGCGTCTTCGATCAGCCCACGCGAGAGCCCAATCGCTACGATCTTATTTTCGATGTTGAAGAGGGGCGCACCGGCGAATTATCTGCAGGTGCCGGCTTCTCCAGTATTGATCGCGTCATTGGCTTTGCCAGCATCGCGCAAAACAACTTTGATTTGTTCGGGTGGCCCCACTTCACTGGTGGCGGTCAGCGCGCACAATTGCAGACCCAGTTTGGTAGCCGCCGCACGGATGTGAATCTCTATTTTGTTGAACCGTGGTTTCTGGATCGCCAACTGGAGTTTGACGTGAATCTCTTCCGCCGCGATCTGCGCTATTTCCGCAGCGAATATGAGCAGCGTAGTATTGGCGGTATCGTTGGTCTTGCATGGCCGGTTGGCCGCTTTAGCCGATTGCGCGTGGCCTATGGACTGCAGGAGTTTGATATTCGAAATGTCCGCGAGTCGGCCTCGGATATCATCAAAGAGGAGGAGGGCAAGCGCTCCCGCAGTGCGGTGTCGGTAACGTTGCGACGAGATACACGCAATCGACCCTTTGTTCCGACTCGCGGTAATCTTTCGGTATTCACGGCCGAACTGGCCGGCGGTCCGCTACAGGGAGATACCGATCTGTATGGTTTGTCGGCCAGAACATCGCAGTTCTTCCCTTTATGGTTTGATCACGTGCTCAGTTTCCGGGGCGCGGCGGAAGTGGTGGAGGAATACGGTGACTCGGATCGCGTGCCCATCTTTGATCGCTTGTTCCTCGGTGGTATGCGTGACATTCGCGGGTTCCGTTTTCAAGATGTCGGTCCGAAAGATGAGAACGGGCAACCCATAGGTGGCCGATCGTCGGCCTTCTTCAGTGCCGAATATACGGTGCCCGTGTTGCCGATTGTGCGACTGGCAACATTTTATGACATCGGCATGGTTTGGGAAGATGCCTATGATTTTAGTATGGACGATCTTAATTCAGCCGTCGGCGTCGGCGTACGTTTCGATATACAGGGGTTCCCCTTGCGTTTTGATTATGCATGGCCGCTGGAGACGGATGAGTTCAATGATCGCAAGTCCGGTCGATTCAGCTTCATGATCGGCCACGTGTTTTAAGGCTGGAAACTGAACAGTTCATCCGGATGGGCGTCGAATAGACAGTGTCCTAAGTGGATGTTACGTTACAGGCTAATTAACCACTCATGTGCTGTCGGGCTTGCGCGAGAGAGCGGGTCCACTCAGCAGGCAGAGTGTGGAGGGAGAAAATGTTAATGATTCGAAATATAGTATTTGCAAGTTTGTTCGTATGCGCGGCTTTCGTGGCTTTACCCGCTGTGGCCCAAGACGGTCGTGTGGTGTTCGTCGATTTGGAGCGGGTGTTTGATGAGTTTCATAAGACAAAACGGGCCTTTGAAGGTCTAGAGCAGCGTGCGCAGGAAAATCGCGCAGAGCGCGATCGCCGGATCGCGCGGCTACAAGAGTTACAAGAGCAGTATCAGTCCGCGCGCGAAATTTCTGCTGATACCGCGATGAGTGAAGCCGTTCGGGAAGAAAAGCGAAATGAAGCGATTGACCTGCAGCTCGAAATTGAGCGTTACCGTGAACAGAGCGAAGAAGTGCTGATGGAGCTGGCGCAAGCTCAGCAGGCGGATGAACAGCGTATCCAGCGCCGACTGGTCGATGAGATCCTGGAACGCATGGAGCGTTGGGGACGACAGCAGGGCTACCTCGCGGTGCTCGACGCGTCCGGTCGGGCAGTCACTGGTGTGCCTTTGGCGTTGTATGTTGATAGCCGCGCGGATATGACAGACGCGTTTCTCGAAGTATTAAACGCCGCTCGTTAAGGGAGTATCCTGGATGAAGGGATTGACCGTAGCAGATATCGCGGCCCGCATTGGTGGCGAGGTTCAGGGCGGTGCCGACGCAATCGTACAAAGTGTTGCGGGCTTGCGTGAAGCCAGACCCACAGATATTTCCTTTCTGGCAAATCCCAAATATGTCGCCTATGTAAAGAACACCAAGGCCGCGGCCGTGCTGGTCCGCAAAGACTTCAGTGATGAGGTCGCGACGTCATTAATCCGAGTCGACAATCCGGATGCAGCGTTTGCACAGGTCGCCTCTTGGTTCACCGTGCCACCGCCCGAATTTGCGCTTGGCATTCATCCCTCGGCGGTAATTAGCGACCAAGCGCAGATTGGCGAGGGCGTGTATATCGGGCCGCATTGTGTTGTTGAGGCGGGTGCCGTGATTGCCGATCGATGCGCCTTGATTGCACAAGTCTACATTGGTCACGATGTTCAACTGGGGGCAGATAGTCGTATCTATCCGAATGTTACGATCCGGGAGGGCTGTCGGGTCGGACTGCGTGCAATTGTTCATAGTAGCAGTGTGATCGGCGGAGATGGTTTCGGCTATAGTGTCGACGAGAAAGGTGTGCGGACCAAAATTCCGCAATTGGGAATTGTCGAGATCGGCGATGATGTGGAGGTCGGTTCTGCAGTGACCATTGATCGGGCTCGTTTCGGACGCACGGTGATCGGTAACGGTGTGAAAATTGATAATCTTTGCATGATCGCGCACAACTGCGTGATTGGTGATCACGCCGTGATTGTTTCACAAGTGGGAATCTCGGGCAGCACGGTGGTCGGTCGCCATTCGATTTTGGCTGGGCAAGTCGGTGTGGCCGGTCACTTGGTTATTGGTGATCAAGTTGTTGCCGAAGCGCGCGCCGGTATTACCAAAGACATCCCTTCGGGACAGATGGTTTACGGTTTCCCCGCCGCACCGCGTGCGGAGGCGGCTCGGATTCATGCGCATGTTCAGCGCTTGCCGAAGCTGAAAGAGAAGGTGGCGGACTTGGAAGCCCGCCTAAAGGAATTGGAAAGCCGCTAGTCGGCTCGCTCGATCGGCGCCGAAATTAGATTTCCCCATTCGGTCCAACTGCCGTCGTAGTTGCACACATCATCCAAGCCGAGCAATCCCGCCAAAGCGAACCATGTGTGAGCAGAACGCTCGCCAATTCGGCAGTACACCACAGTCTTCCGGTTTGGATCCAAGCCCGCACGTGTAAACAGATCAAGCAGCTCATCCCACGATTTAAAGGTGCCGTCCTCGTTGACGGTTTCTGTCCATGGTATATTGATGGCGCCGGGGATATGCCCGCCGCGCAGTGCCGACTCTTTCATGCCGGGTGGCGCGATGACTTCTCCCCGATATTCAGCCGGTGAACGAACATCGACCAAATTCAATGTGCCATGATCTAGATGCGCAAAGACCTCATCCTTGAAGCAGCGAATCGCATGCGTGGGCTCAGCGGGAACATAAATCGACGGCTCGGTGGTCGGAACCTCCGTTACAAGACGACGACCCTCAAGAATCCATTTCGTTCGGCCGCCATCCATAAGTTTTAGCTTATCTTTTGCGTGGCCGTGATAGCGAAACTGCCATAACGCATAGGCAGCAAACCAGTTGTTGTTATCGCCGTAAAAGACCACGGTAGTGTTTGCGGTGATGCCGAGCTGGCTGCAAAGCTGTTTGAACTGGGTTGGGGTTAAAACATCGCGCCGGACGCTGTCACAAAGCTGTGAAGTCCAGTTAACACCAAAGGCACCTTGAACGTGACCGTGATCATAGGCCGAAGTGTCAACATCCACCTCCAACAATCGAACGTGCGAAGCACGCCCCTGCTGAGCCACCCACTCGGTATTGACCAACATATTCCCCATGTCGGCAGTATAGCGGAAATAAGGCTGATGTGGAACCACGAAAACCACGGAAAGGCTAGAAAAGGATTGCGAGCGGGATTCCGTGCCGCTCCAGTATCAACGATTACAATACGATCCGTTCGTATTGTAGTTTAGGGTGATGACCGAAGTTCACCAGCAGCCCTAGCCTGAATCCCGTTGCCTTCAGATAGTTAAGGACTTGCGCTCGGTGTTCGTTAGTCAATGCGGTGACCGCTTTCAACTCTATGATGATTTTGCCATGGCAAACGAAGTCTGGGATGTAGCGCTGCTTAAGATGCGTTCCCTTGTAGCTGAGTGCCAGCGACTTTTGTGGTTCAAACGGAATTTCCTGAAGTGCGAATTCCAGTCCCAAGCATTCCTGATAGACCGGCTCCACGAAACCATGGCCCTTCTCTTTATATACTTCAAAGCAGGCACCCATGATCTTATAGCTCTCTTCTTTATATATCAACTCTGCCACAGCCGTCTCCTTGGTCTTGCAATACAAAGAACGCAATAGGCTGTTCCCTTTTCGTGCCCTTTCGTGCTTTTCGTGGTCTCCCTTTGTCAGCTTCGGGAGCGATAGTTCGGCGCGTCTTTGGTAATCGTTATGTCGTGCGCATGGCCTTCGTTGGCACCCGCCGGACTGATGCGGCGGAATTGTCCGCGTGCGTGCAAGTCGGCCATCGTGCGACAGCCGCAATAGCCCATGCCCGCTCGTAAACCGCCCGCTTGCAGCTTGAGCACTTGGGCGACCGAACCGGCAAACGGCACCATGCCCTCTACGCCTTGGGGCACCAATTCATCTTCTCCGGCACCACCTTGTCCATAACGTTCACGGCTACCGGCTCGATTCCGCATGGCGTCCAGGCTGCCCATGCCTCGATACACAACATACTGACGTCCTTGATAGATCATTTTCTCGCCGGGGCTTTCGTCCGTTCCCGCCAGGATCGATCCCATCATGACGGCATCAGCACCCGCCACGATCGCTTTCACGATATCGCCCGAACTGCGAATACCGCCGTCCGCGATAACCGGGATTCGACCTTCCAGCGCACTCGCACACTCATAGATGGCGGTCAGTTGAGGAATACCTACACCGGCCACCACGCGGGTCGTGCAGATGGAGCCGGGACCAATCCCGACTTTTACCGCGTCTGCCCCGGCTTCGACTAGGGCAAGAGCGGCTTCCGCGGTCGCGATGTTACCTGCAATCACTGCGACTTCCGGATACTGCTCCTTCGTCCACGCCACCATTTGCAATACACCCGCACTATGGCCATGAGCAGTATCTACGACTAGGACATCGACATGCTGGGCGGCTAGAGCCTCTACGCGCTCGTTATCGCCCGGACCCACCGCAGCTGCGACCCGCAACCGATATTGTGCATCGCGATTGATCAAAGGCTGTTCGTTTTCAATCAAGGAGCGGACATCGGTATAACTGTAAAGCCCAGCCAGTCGGTTTCGTTCAACGAGAGGCAGTTTACCAATCCGTTCCGCCTGCATAATGCGGTAGGCTTCTCGTAAGGTGGTGCCGGCTGGTGCGGTAACCACTTCAGTGGTCATCACGGAGCCAATGGGTGCATGCGGGTCCGTCGTGAATTTGATGTCGCGAGATGTTAGTAGGCCAACCAAGTGGCCATCGTCGTCAACAATCGGAAAGCCGCTGAACGTTAGCCCGCGCGCTTTGCGCAGCGCCTGCACTTCATCGAGGGTCTGGTCGGCGTGAAAGGTCACCGGTTCCATGATCAATCCGTTCAGGTGCACTTTCACTGCGTGAACTAGATCGGCCTGTTCATCAGGCGTCATATTTTTGTGTATAACGCCAATTCCGCCTTGCATGGCCATCGCTACGGCCATCTCAGCCTCCGTCACCGTGTCCATCGCAGAGCTCAGGAAGGGAACCTGCAAGCGAATGTCAGCAGCAAGCCGGGTTTCCAGCTCCGCTTCGTGCGGCAGAAAATCGGCATACTGCGTGATCAGTGTGACGTCGTCGAAGGTCAGCGCCTCATGCGGGAAAGACGCCATGAATTCAGCTAGCGCGGGATTACGACTCATCCCAACAGTTCCTGCTCCAGCGCTTCATAACGGTTAATCACCTGCCGAACGTATCGCCGTTTCTCATTGTAGCTGCCGGGATAGAAGCTGCCCTTGAAGCCGGAGATCACGATGTTGCGCAATTGCTGGCGCGTAACCGGAATTTCTTTAACCAACAGTTCGAGCTCTTCCGAAACGGTTGTGTTCGAGACGAGTCGATTATCTGTGCAGATCGATATCGATAAGTTGTGATCCAGCATTTGCCGTATCGGATGGTCGGCAACAGATTTAATCGAAGGCGTTGTTTGCAGGTTGCTTGTGAGATTCACCTCGATTGCGATCCGTTGGCTAGCGATATACTCGGCCAGCAGGCGAGTATATTGTTCGGGATCTTCAATCATCGGGTTCTGAATCATTTCATGGGCGAACAAAAAGGTGCCGTGTCCAATGCGGTTGGCATGGCAATCGGTGATGGCTTGGAAAATGGATTCAGGTCCGTAGGCCTCGCCGGCATGCACGGTCTTGCGTAGAAAGTTTTTGTGTGCGTAAGCGAAGGCTTCGCAGTGATCACCGGCCGGATAACCCGCCTCTTCGCCAGCCAAATCAAAGGCGACGACCGGGATGCCCTCTTTTTGGGCCATCGCCACGCCAGCTCGAGCGATTTCAAGCGAGGCCGTGGCAAAGACTTCCTTCTTGCGGGCATACGACATTAGGCCCAAAAGTTTGCGGTAATAATCGGACATATGCTCGTTAAAGGAGCGTAAGGCGCAAACGATGATGCCGTACTCAAATGGAATGTCAGCGCCATTCTTAACCGCTTCCGTACGATTGTGCTCGTTCTTCGCGCGATCCATGCCGACGGCTACGGAGCGAACGACATCAGCGAGCAAAAAGTCGTCATGGCAATGCAATTGTGGCGCAAAGCGTACTTCAAGATAGCGCACGCCCTCTTCCTGATTGTCCTGCGCCAGCTCGTAGGCGATCCGCTCGATATTTTCGGCCTTTTGCATCACCGCGCAGGTGTAGGCAAACCCCTGCAGATATTCGGGCAAGCTGGAATAATGCGGTTTAAAGACTTTCTCTTTCAAGCCTGCTTCGTCGGTAGCTGGAAGAGGTATGCCATCCTGATCCGCCAATTCGATCAGGGTCGGAATGCGTAGCGATCCGTCCAAGTGGACATGGAGATCGGTTTTGGGAATGGCTCGAATGAATTCTGGAGTAATGGCGGCGGTCATGATCTTATCCTTCCTGTAACGTTTGCCGCTAGAGTATAGCGGTATCATTCGCATCTGGCTAGTCTTGATATCGAAATGGCGAGAACACGGATTGACGCACTTGGGGTTCGGTGCTACAACACTCGTCCTGCTTTATCCTCGGCTGCACCCGTGGTGGAACTGGCAGACACGCAAGATTCAGGTTCTTGTGCTCGCAAGGGCGTGGAGGTTCGAATCCTCTCGGGTGCACCATTCGCATGATCTTGTGCGGAACTTTTGGCGATCGCGTTTTCCTGCAATAATGGCTAATCGCTTGGACGCGTCGTTAGGGCTGTGGTAGATTCTGCCTGTGCTCGCGGCGAGCGAGCCCATTGTTTTCACTGATGAACGGTTTTCAATGACATGAGTGAGGCTCTAAACAATCAAGTCTTGGTGCTGAATCGGCTCTGGCAGGCGGTAAACATCTGTTCTGTCGAGCGGGCCATGGCTTTGCTCTACACCGATCACGCGCAGGTCGTGGATGAGTCAGAGGGGGTGTTTAACACCTTTTCTTTCCAGGAATGGTGTGATCTGTCGACGACCGAACCGCACGAGGACATGATCCACTCGATTTCCTTGCGGATTCGGATACCCCGCGTCATCGTGCTGTTATTTTTTGATCGCTTGCCACGCAAAGAGGTGAAGTTTACGCGCAATAACTTGTTCGAGCGCGATCATAACACCTGCCAGTATTGTGGGAATAAGTTCGAGCGCTCCGACTTGAATATTGATCATGTGGTACCGCGCCAGCGCGGCGGTAAAACGACGTGGACCAATGTGGTGTGTAGTTGTGTGCCCTGCAACCATCGCAAAGGTAGCCGTACGCCGGAAGAGGCGGGCATGCGTTTATTGAGGGAACCCCGAAAGCCGAAATGGCGACCATTTGTCGAAATAAAGTTCGGTCGCCAAGCGCATCGTAGCTGGCGACATTTCATCGATTTGGCCTATTGGAATGTTGAGCTTGGACACGATTAGTGTGACGGATTCCGTGACCAACTCGTCTTCGCCTGCACGGTGGCCATTGACTCTCGCAGCGATGACCGCTCTGCTCGGGGTGGTGTTGTCTGTCACGCTAGCGTCACGAATTCAGCAAGCAGAAGAGCGCGTTGCTATCGAGCAGTTCCGTATTGAGGCTGAAACGCTGCAGGCGAACCTCGAGCGTGAACTCCAGCTTTACATTGAAGTGCTCAACTCGATCCGGGCATTGCACGGCTTGTCCGGGGAAGTCAGTGGCGAGGCACTAGCCGAGTTTGTCGATAAGGGCATGCAGCATCAGCAGAGTATTCTCGGCGCCTTCGGCTTCGCACAGCGTATCGGTCATGGCATGCGACTATCGATCGAGCAGGCCTTTGATGAATCTGCTGATATGGGTTATCGCTTGGTGGAGCAGGGGGCGGACGGTGGTTGGATATCGGCGGGCGCCCGCGCCATCTATTATCCCCTGACGTGGGAGAGTCACACGGCTGCATTACGCGTGCCGATCGGGTTCGATTTTCTTTCTCGTACAGATGCGCGTCAGGCGGTCGAGTATATCCAGCAACATGGTCGTCCGGCGATCGTGCGAAATCCTGTTGCGTATGAACAGCAGCACGCTGAGCATGCAACGCATTGGGTGTTCACGCCCATCTTTGTTGAGGTAAGTGATTCAGGGGGACAGGTCGCCTCCGCGCTGATTGGATTTGCCGTCGGCTTGCTGGATCCTGGTGCGATGCTGGAGCGGGTCCTGGCCTTATCTGTGCCATCCCCCGGAGTTCAGGTGTCGCTCGCTTCGGCGCGGCCACAGGAAGAGTTTTCGGGAGATGATATGATGATTCTGCCGGATGGGCAGTGGCTTTTTCAGCGTGCGGTGGAAGTGATTAATCAGGAGTGGTGGTTATCTTCAAGACGCGATGCGCTCCCGCGCTCAGCTTATGCAATCACAGTGTTGGTCGCGGGATTGCTTGTTTCTCTGGTGTTAACCAGTCAGCTAATCGTGCTCGCCGGGCGCACTCGCCGGATTGAGCAAGAAGTGCAGGCGCGCACAAGCGATCTACAACATGCCACAGCAGAACTCGAACGTCAGATGCAGGAACGTGTTCGACTGGAGGAGGAGATGAGCGATCTCGCCACACGCGAACGACAGCGTTTGGGGCGTGACCTCCATGATTCTCTTGGTCAAAAGCTGACGGGAGCCGTCTTCTTAAGTCGATCGTTACTCAGTCATTTTAAGGCCACGGCCAAGGAGGAAGAGTCGCATGCGCGGACACTGAACGAAACATTGAAGGAGGCCGTGGGACAAGTCCGGGCTATGGCGCGGGGGTTAGCGCCTGTGGCCTTGAATGATGAGAGTTTGGTCGGTGCGCTGTCTCAGTTGGCAGAGGAAATGACCAGCCTATACGGTGTGTCGTGCGAGTGGGTGGAATCGGATGCCAGTCCCGAACTAGACGGTAAGAGCAAGGAGCAGCTTTATCTGATTGCCCGTGAAGCGGTCAATAATGCCGCTCGTCACGCCAAGCCTGGTCGCGTTTTAATTACGTTGGGGACAGATTCTGCCGGTGGTTTCATATTAAAGGTTGAGGATGATGGCGTTGGGCTGGACGAGGCCGCCATAAGTGGGACGGGTATGGGGCTTCGCATCATGCGCTATCGCGCCCGCATGATACGCGCTGAGTTGGAGATCACCCCACGCCCCGAAGGCGGGACATGCGTTGTATGCTCATCCCGCCCGCCTGCTTCCTGACGCCGCTTAAACTGAGGGCGTCTCTAATTAATATTGCAGCCGCAGCTTACAGTTCCACTCACGGAGTCATTTCCAGGAAATTTTATCGCCGCAATAAGAGGACGACACGGAGGTCGTCCCTCCAGAATATTTCTGCAGTAGCTGATTCTGCTTAGCGAGCACCGGAGGGGCAGCTTCCGGCGGCTGTCTCAAAACCCGGCTCGTGTTGCCGCGAGATACCTCGTCCCATTTCAAATCATTTAAGTCTCGTCCCAATTTGGTAGGGCGAATCCTCTGGATGAGCCGTGAGTATGATCCGA
>SLCI01000052.1 GCA_007125875.1 Kiritimatiellia bacterium
AGACGGGCCATACCGCATAGGCGTTCGCCGATGATCGGGTTGCGCTTGTGGGGCATCGCTGACGACCCCTTTTGCTTGCTGCCGAACCCTTCCTCGGTTTCGCGCACCTCGGTCCGCTGCAAATGCCGGAATTCCAGAGCCCAGCGCTCGATTGAAGCCGCGACCAGTGCGAGCGCAGTAACAAATTCAGCGTGCCGGTCCCGTTGCAACACTTGCGTGGATAACGTGGCGGGCTTGAGCTTGAGTTTACGGCAGACGTAGCTTTCCACGGCAGGATCGAGATGCGCATGCGTACCGACGGCACCGGAAAGCTGGCCCACGCGAACGATTTCGCGCGCTTGCTCGAGACGCGTCAACGCACGCCCGAACTCGTCGTACATGAGGGCCATTTTCAGGCCGAAGGTGAGCGGCTCGGCGTGGATGCCGTGGGAGCGGCCGATCATGGGGGTGTACTTGTATTTACGGGCTTTGGCGGCGGCGACTTTACGAACTTCCTTGACGCCCTTGATCAGCAAATCAGCGGCCTGCACCATTTGGATGGCCAAGGCCGTATCAATCACATCCGAGCTGGTTAAGCCTTTATGAATGTAGCGCGCGGATGGCCCGACGTTCTCGGCGACATTGGTCAGGAAGGCGATCACATCGTGATCGACTTCCGCCTCGATTTCATTGATGCGCTCAACGCTGAAGGCAGCGCGTTGTTGGATGCGTTTCAGGTCGGCGGCGGGGATCTCACCGCGTTTGTGCAGTGCCTCGCAGGCCAAGATTTCGACCTTGAGCCAGTTGGCGAATTTGTTTTCTTCGGACCAGATTGCGCCCATTTCGGGTCGGGTATATCGGGGAACCATGCTCGCTCCTTGCCTTGAAGGGGTAAATAAATTGTTCGCAGCGGAGCGAACACTGTTACGCGGGCTTCGTCAATCTCTATTCAAGATGGACAATTGAAGATGCCGCTCTAGGATAGGCGCTTCACGGTGCGTGTTGTAGGAGAAGCGTTATGT
Source organism: Kiritimatiellia bacterium (assembly GCA_007125875.1). Classification (GTDB taxonomy): domain Bacteria; phylum Verrucomicrobiota; class Kiritimatiellia; order SLAD01; family SLAD01; genus SLAD01. Next base: position 1,002 of record SLCI01000052.1, read on the forward strand.
CCACGTTTGAAGAGTTTTGGGAATTGGTGGTCAAGGTCTGGCAAGAAGGTGTGTTCGGGATCAATATTGCGCATATTGTGCTCGCCTTGGCCATTTTGATGGTCTTCATGCTGTTGCGCAATTTGTTTACTCGTTTCATTTTGGAGGCATTGAAACGGGGCGCCAGCCGCACGAAGACGGACTTGGATGATCGCATTCTGGCGGCCCTCAATGATCCCATCCGATTTATTCCGGTGGTGATGGGCGTATTCTTTGCGACTAGTGTGCTGAATGTAGAGGAAGGTACGCGCGCATTTTTCTACAATCTCAACCGCTCACTGGTCGCGTTCACGATCTTTTGGATGTTCTACTGCGTGACATCGCCGATCGGCCATGTGCTGATGCGGGCGAAGGGCGTGTTGACCCGGGCCATGGTCGACTGGATTGTCAAAACGGCGCGGATCGCGTTCGTGTTGTTGGGTGCAGCCACGATCCTGGAGCTGTGGGGCATTGCGGTGGGACCGATTATCGCCGGCTTGGGCCTGTTCGGCGTGGCGGTCGCATTGGGGGCGCAGGATCTGTTCAAGAACCTGATTGCGGGATTGTTTGTGATCGGCGAACGCCGCTTTAACGCAGGCGACTGGGTGCAAGTGGAGGGCGTAGTGGAGGGCACGGTGCAACAGATCGGTTTTCGAACGACTACCGTCCGGCGTTTTGATCGCGCGCCGGTATACGTGCCCAATGCGCGACTGGCCGATAACGCCGTGACCAATTTTAGCCGCATGACCCATCGCCGCATCCTGTGGATGATCGGAGTGGAGTACCGCACATCAATGGAGCAGTTACGGACGATTCGTGATGAAATCGAGCGTTATATTTTGGAGCACGACGAGTTTGCGAAGCCGGAAGAGGTACCGACCTTTGTTCGCATCGATAGCTTTAATGACAGCTCGATTGACATCATGGTGTATTGCTTCACCAACACGATTGTCTGGGGTGACTGGCTGGAAATTAAGGAGCGACTTGCCTATCGGATTAAAGAGATCGTGGAAGGTGCCGGCACCTCCTTTGCCTTCCCCAGCCGATCGCTCTATTTGGAGACGCTGCCGGATGCGCCAGAGGTGTTTCCGCTTTCGCCACCGCGCCCTGCGGCCTCGGGACCGAAAGAGTAATGCCAGTTGCAATATCTTCTCGGTACATTCTCTGGGCAACACGGAGGTTGCCCCTCCAGTGCGCACCAAGAAAAAGCTCGTCCTGCAGGGGGATTCCGGAGGGACGCGCTCTGTCGCGTCCGCCGAGAATGGACCGAAAAGTTGTGGAAACTAGTATGAGTGCGTCAGGCCGCGCACAGATTCTGTACTTGCGGAGTAGAGGGCCGCGGTTATGATGCCCCGCATGCTGCTGGGAGAGTGAAAAATGGATGAATTACTTAAAATTTTGAAGAATAACGCGCTGGAGAGCGCCGAAAATATTGCGAAAATGCTGAATATTTCCGTCGATGAGGTACGGGAACGGATTGCAGCCTATGAGAAGGAAGGGATTATCCGAGGCTATCAGGCAATCGTCAACGAAGACGTCCTGAAGATGCAAGGGGTAACAGCGGTGATTGAGGTTCGCGTGAGCCCTGAGCGTGAGGGCGGCTTTAATGATATTGCCGATCGCATCAGCATGTTTCCGGAAGTGCAGTCGATCTATTTGGTGTCCGGCGATTTTGATTTGTTGCTGTTTGTGGTCGGGAACGATCTGCGGGAAGTGGCGTTTTTTGTGAGCGAAAAACTCGCAACGATTGATGGCGTAAATGGTACGGCCACGCATTTCATGCTGAAGACATACAAACATCACGGCGTCTTGATGGAGTCACAGGAAAGCTATGAACGACTCAAAGTCTCTCCCTGATCGCCTGGCCAGCAATTTACAGGCCGTCCCTCGTTCAGGGATTCGCGACTTTTTTGAAGTCGTAAGCTCGATGGACGATGTGATCAGTCTCGGCATTGGTGAGCCGGACTTTGATGCGCCATGGCATATTCGCGAGGCCTCGATTTTTGCACTGGAGCGGGGTGCAACGAGTTACACCTCGAATCTGGGGTTACTGAAGCTGCGGCAAGCGATCGCAAAGTATGTCGGCCGGGTGTTTGGGCTCCGCTATGCCCCTGAGACGGAAATATTGATTGCCGTGGGCGTGAGTGAGGCATTGGATTTAGCGATTCGTGCGGTGTGTAATCCGGGCGACGAAATCATGTATCACGAGCCTTGCTATGTATCCTATGGTCCATTGATTCAATTTGCCCATGGGGTTCCGGTCGCCGTGCCAACCTCGGTGGAAAATGAGTTCCGTTTGACAAGAGCCGCCTTGGAGGAGCGCGTTTCGCCGAAAACCAAAGCGCTGCTGCTGAATTATCCCAATAACCCTACCGGTGCGGCATTAACGCCAGCGGACGCGCGAGAGATTGCTGACTTTTTGATCGAGCATGATCTGCTCCTGATCACGGATGAGATTTACGGTGAACTCAGCTACGAGCGACCACATCAAAGTATTGCCGCGCTTCCGGGCATGCGGGAGCGCACGATTTTCTTGCACGGATTTTCAAAGGCTTGGGCGATGACGGGTTATCGCGTGGGCTATGCGTGTGCGCCACAGGTGCTGACCGACGCGATGATGAAAATTCATCAGTACACGATGCTCTGCGCGCCGATCCTCAGTCAGGAGGCGGCCCTGGAAGCGCTTAAGGAACCGGAAGAGGATATTGCCTCCATGAAATCCGCGTATTTACAACGGCGCAACTTCTTGTTGAATTCGTTCAAGGAAATGGGCCTTTCCTGCTTCATGCCGACGGGCGCCTTCTATGCCTTTCCAGAGATCACGCAAACGGGACTGACAGCAAAGGAGTTTGCCTTGCGTTTGCTCGAGGAGGAAAAGGTGGCGTGTGTGCCAGGGACCGCTTTCGGGCCTTCGGGCGAGGGGTTTGTGCGCTGCTCCTATGCGACGTCGCTGGACGCGATAAAAATTGCTGTCGAGCGCATGGCACGCTTTCTTGCGCGGCTTTGATCAAGCGGTTCGAGAAGTGGACGAGTCCTTGTTGGCGTCATGCTCGAGGATTTCGAGCTTCGGCTGTTTCTTTTCTACCGCAGGCTCATGTGCCGAATCATCTTCGCTGTGACGAAGACCAACCAGAATGGTCTTGAAGGTCCGCAACAGAATGAGCGTATCCAGCAATAGGCTCATGTGTTTGATGTAATAGAGATCAAATTGCAATTTCCGGCGCGAGGCTTGAATGCTGGCGGCATAAGGAAAATTGACCTGTGCCCAGCCCGTGATACCCGGCGCCACCATCAATCGCTCCTGATAGAAGGGCACAGTATTCGATAATTCTTTGATGAATTCGGGTCGCTCCGGCCGCGGCCCAACGAGGCTCATATTGCCACGTAGCACATTCAGCAGCTGGGGGATTTCGTCAATGCGCGACTTACGCAAAAAGCGTCCGACGCGCGTGACGCGGGCGTCGTTTTTGCCTGCCCAGACAGCACCTGTTCCCGTTTCGGCGTCCTCCACCATGGTGCGAAATTTGAGCACCTCGAAGATAGCGCCGTCCAGTCCTGCCCGTTTTTGGCGATAGAAAATTGGGCCCAGCGAGTCGAGCCGTATGGCAATGGTGGTGACGAAACAGATCGGGACCGTCACAATCAGTCCAATCGCCGAAACCAAGACATCCATGATGCGTTTAAGCTTAAGGATGTGGATGCGCGAACTATTCATCGCAGCATGCATCAGCCATTCGTCATCGATGTGATCGAGCGGAATTTCCTCGGCGATTTGCTCATAGAATGAGGCGTAATCCAAAATCTCAATTCCGCTGTAGCGCAGCGGACGTAACACTTTCAACAGCTTCTGTTCGCGGGCCAGCGAGGTGGCTACGATCAGTGTCTCAATCCGGTAGTGCTTCACGAGATCGCGCAGTGTGCCGATTTGGCCGATGATCGGAACGGTTTCAATCAGATCACCCGCTTTGCCTTTAGTATGGGTAACCACGCCGAGTAATCGGTAATTATGCTCATCCGATCCATTAATCAGTCGGATTATGCTGCCGGCATCCTTCCCCTCGCCAACCACAATGGCATTCTTCACAAAGAAGCTGTAACCAGCGATGGCACGAAATAGATAACGCTCACCGGCGATGAGTAACCACGTAAACAATCCAATCAGCAAGAGCACGCCACGCCCGATGAGTAGCTCGAATTGGGCATAGAAGATGACAATAAGCAGGACGTGACTGATTGAAACGCAAATTAGTGTCGGGATCAGAATACCGCTTTTATCTGCCAGCATCGATCGTTCATAAAGCCCCCCGATATAGAAGATCAAGAGACCGATCAGCACGAGCACAGTGAGCGCCATTTCGTTTTGCGCCACATACGCGAAACCGTCATCGAAACCCAATCGGATCCACGCCGCTAAACCAATGGCAAGCAACAAGCAAAGCACGTCGCCAACAAACAAGGCGGCAAACCGTAATGACAATCTATTTCGTCGCTCGAAAAGCATCAGAAAATCCGTTTAGAACGCCAGTTACACGCTTGTAGGCGGTCGCGACCGATCATTCTCGTACCGGTAGTCGTAGTCGTAATAACCGTAGTAGGTGGAGTAGTAGTAGTAACCTACTCGGGCAAATTCGAGATTGTTCAGCACGCAGCCGAGAATATTGGCACCCCGCTCTCTCAGTACCTGTACCGAGAGTTGTGACAAGCGACGTGAGGTTTGTCCTGCCCATACCACGAAGATGACGCCGTCGGCCTGTGACGCCAGTATGCCTGACTCAGAAACAGCCATAACGGGAGGGCAATCGATGATGATGCGATCATAGGAACGCTTGGCAAACTCGAAGAAGTTGTGCAGTTCAGGACGTAGTGCCAGCTCTGCCGGATTCGGCGGGAAAGGCCCTGTTGCCACGACATCGAGATTACTAATGCCCGTGCGCTGAATCACCGACTCCGCTTTCGCTTGCCCCGTCAAGACATCCGAAAAACCGCGTCCTCCTTCCAGGCCGAAGAACTTATGTACTTCGCCGCGGCGCATGTCGCCATCGACCAACAAAATGCGTGAACCAGCTTGAGCAAGGCTCACGCTCATATTGATCGAAGACGTTGTTTTCCCTTCGCGTGGCACGGCCGATGTGACCACAATTATGCGATTGCTATCTTGTGGACCACTGAACAAAAAGGCCGAACGGATATTGCGATAGGCTTCTGCTATGCCGGACTTTTGGTCCAGGTTCGATAACATGTGCGAGCGTAAGTCACTCGGATCCCAACTCGCTGATGGAACCACGCCAAAGAACGGTAGCCCCAATCCTTTCGTCACTTCATCTGGATAGCGAACCGAATCATCAATGAACTCGAGCCCGAATACGAGCCCTAGACCAACGCCCAATCCGATCAGGCCCGCCAGAAAAATACTATTCAATTTACGAGGCGTCGACGGCGATGAAGGAGGCGACGCCCGTTGTATGATTTGAATCGTCTCAGGTTCAATGCCGATTGAAATATCAATCTCTTTGAGGCGATTGAAAACCGTACTGTAAAGACTGCGTAGTCGCTCTACGCTACGCAGTAATGTTTCATACTCTTTGGCCTTTCGCGAGACTTCTATCGCTTCATCTTCCCAAGCGGCTTCGGCGCGCCTCGCTGCAGCGTACCGAATTTCCAGCGCCTCCAGGTCGGAGTAATACTGGCGGAGTGCAAACTGCAGCTCCACTTCCAAATCGCGTTCCGCGTCACGAATATCCCGTAACACCTCCTGAACGCGAGGATGTGCATCGCGGAATCGAGTTCGCAAATCCGCGAGCTCTGATTCGAGTCGCGCCTTGCGACGGCTGGCCGTCAGCCAAGAGGGCTGTTCCAAAATCCCCATATCCAGCATCGCCTCCGGTCCCTGCGGCAGCGCGACCTGCTGCTGGCCCTCTCCCGTGCCCCCCTGCCCACCGCGCATGGCCATCAGCGGCGGCCTGCTACCGCCGATCAAAGGCCGCGTGCCGGCGGCCAATGTGGCCAAGATCACCTCATCGCTAGAATCGGCCAGCATAGGTTGCTGGGCCTCCATCAATAGCTTCTGGGTCCGAAAACCAGCGGCTTGCGCCGAGAGATTCGCCAAATTGTGCGCTGCAATATTTCCGCGCTCAGAAATGGCGATGATCCGGTTCTCGCGCTCGAACGCTGCCACACGAGCTTCCGCCCGCTGGAGCTCTTCACGAATCCGGTTGGCCTGTTGAGTTAAACTAATCACGGTGGACTGCGAGGTCGTCATCCGCTCTTCCGCCTTGAATTCCAAGTATTCCTCGGCAATGGCATTGGCGTATTCCGCAGCGAACACGGGGTCATAGCTGGTCACCGTGATCCGCAACATGGAGGTACGCCACAAGGGACTGACGCTAACACCCACTAACTGTTCACGGATTTCAGCGCCTGAGCGCCCGACACGCTCGCGCACGCGCCCCATGACCGCACCGCTATTGATCAGACGGATTTGGGTCTGCATGAAATCAGCCCCACTTA
>SLCI01000058.1 GCA_007125875.1 Kiritimatiellia bacterium
AGGAAGTTATTTTCGCCGGCGATAGTGGTAACGATTTGGAAGTGTTGGTCAGTCCGATTCCTGCCATTTTGGTCGGGAACGCGACCGAGGCGATTCGTCAGGAAGCCACGCAAAAGTCCGAAGCCGCCCAGACACGTGATCGCCTCTATTTGGCGAAGGCAAATTATGCCGGTGGCGTGTTGGAAGGGTTGCAGCATTTTTACGATCACGTCTAAAAGGCGTGATGCGAAAAGGATTGCTTCAGCGAACGAAGAAACGTACCAAGCTGCAGCAGTAGTCAATTCATTGATCAGTTAAGTAGGCCGCTGGGCCATTGGGTTAGCACATGGCGAATAAACCATTCGAGTCACGGATTCAGGATTTAGTCTACAATGTCGATGCGGGCATTGGACTGAAACTGATTAAAGGAGCCTTGTACTTTCTTTTGATCGGATTTGTGATCCTGGTCTATACCGCGAACCAATATCGCGGGCTGCGCGATGCCGAGGCGATGGACTACGCCCAACTTGGACGCAATGTAACGTGGCAGCATCCGTGGTTGATCACACAGAATGTCCGTCCTGCCAGTCTCTGGTATTACATGCAGCAAACGGGCGATAACAATCCGCCCTTTTTCAATCATCCGGATCTTATTCATGCGCCGCTTTACCCGATTCTTTTACGGGTAGTGTTTCAGGGGGCGAATTTCGCTGCCACACCTGAAGGGCCCATGCAGGTGTATGGACCTGAATATCGCGTCATGGTGCTAAATCATGTCTTCGCCATATTGTCGGGTATTTTGTTGCTGTTTTTGGCGCGGCGACTCTTTGATCAGCGTGTTGCATTTTGGGGGATGACGCTATTCTTTCTGAGCGATTCGCTGTGGCGTATCAGCTTGGCGGGTGTCGGTATACCGATTGTGATCTTTTGGGGATTAGCCGCCACGTTAAGTATGGCGATTGCGGTGTCACGGATTGAGGAGTCCTCGACTAGTCGCAATTGGGTGGTGCCGGTTGTTTTGTCGGCGATCTTTTGCGGGTTGGCCTTTTTAACGCGTTATGCGGCGCTCGTGCTGGTGCCGGGTTTACTCTTGTATTTGGGGTGGGCCTTGCGTCAGCGGGCGTGGTACGGGTGTATCCTTTTCCTGGCAGTGTTTTCGCTACCGGCCGGACTGTGGATTATGCGGAACATTAGTGTGGTTGGCAGTCCGCTCGCATTAGCGCCCTATCTGGCGCTGAATGGAACTGAGGACTATTGGCAGAACGCGTTTGAGCGATCATTGGCACCGAATGCCACAATCGGTTCCATCATTGGTGCGGCGCGCAGCAAATTAATCGTGGGCCTGAAAGAGTTTTACGGAGTGCATCTCCGCACCCTTGGTGACGGCTTGCTGATGGCCATCTTTTTGACGACGTTTTTCTACCGTTTTGTGCATTTCCCCGTGCATGCCTTGCGATGGGGCGTTGCGCTCTCTTTGTCGCTCCTGTTGGTCATTGGTGCGGTGTATGGCGAACATGTCTTTGCCGTGGCGTTGATGTTCTGGCCGATTGTCATTATCTATGCATTGGCCTTTTTCATGCTCTTGTTGGATCGATTGCAACTTCAGTTGAAGCTGATGAACAATGCCGTGATCGGCGCCCTGGTCTTGCTCTTGGTGTTGCCGATGATTTTTGCGCTGATGCCGCCGCGCAAGTTGCCGCCTTATCCGCCTTATGCGCCCCGCCTGATTATCTTCGTGTCGGGGATGTTGCGACCCAATGAGGTGCTGGCAACGGATATGCCCGAGGCCACGGCATGGTATGGCGATCGGGTGTCCGTGCTCTTGCCCAAAACCGTTGAGCAATTTTACGATATCAATGACTTTATGCACCGCTTCAGTGGCTTGTATTTTACGCCCGTAACGCGCGATCAGCCCTACACGAGAGGGTTGCAGTCTGCCGCGTACGAGACCTGGGTCCCCATTCTGGAAGGCCGTATCCCAAGCGACTTCCCGTTGCCTCAAGTGGTGCCATTAATTGGTCGGGAACAACTATTCTTCAGTGATCGCGCCCGCTGGGCAGAATAAGCGAGGAACGTATCATGGATCAGCGCTATGCGGTGGGGATCGATTTTGGCGGCACCTTCACAAAAATGGCGCTTGTTGATGATGCCGGCCAGATTCTGGCCCGCCGAGAAATTCCAACCGGAACCCTGCTCGATCAATCCGCTTGGATCGACGCCATGGCGGAAGGCATTCAGTCGTTGACCGAGCCCGCGGACGACGGACAACCGATAAAGATCGCGGGCGTCGGTATTGGCGTACCCGGTTTCGTTGATTTCGAGCGTGGCCACATCTTTGATCTACCCAATGTGCCCGGCTGGGCCGGTGTGCCGCTGGCCTTATTCATGGAGCAGCGTCTCGGTTTGCGCGTTCGCGTTGATAACGACGTCAACGTGATGGCATTGGGCGAGGGCACGTTTGGCGCCGGGCGGACCTATCAGCACGCCGTCTTTATGACCTTGGGTACCGGTGTTGGGGGCGCGCTCTTGATTCATAACCGCATTTATCGTGGTGCCTACCATATGGCCGGCGAAATCGGGCACATGACGGTCGATCTGAATGGTGTCGAATCGCCAACCGGTTTTGGCGGGCTCGAACAATATGTCGGCAATCGCCGCATCGTGGAGCGTGCCATCCGCTATCTTGAGGAAGGCCGCGCGTCGACATTGGATGAACGCTGCGCAGGTGATCGGTCCCGCATCGATCCGCTGATGATTGAACAGGCCGCTGTTGCGGGCGATGCGCTGTCGATACAAGTGTACGATGAGGTGGCCGATTATTTGGCGGCCGGTATGGCCTCGGTGACGTATCTCTTGCAGCCCCAAGCCTTTATTATTGGCGGCGGCGTCGGCCAAAGTGCAACACTCTATGATTTGCTTCAGCGCCATTTGAAACGGCGGCTCAGCAGCTACTTCTACGATCGTATTGAAATCACCAAAGCCGCCTTGGGCAACGATGCCGGGGTGATTGGTGGGGCGACGCTGGTGCTGATTGAATAGGCGTGCGGGCTCGGCATTGCCTTTTTTACGGTTTGGTTGCATGATGCCCCTTCACGTTAACCATGAGCGAGGCCATCTGTGGACGTTTCGGTTGTCATTCCTGTCTATAACGAAGAAGAGTGTGTAGAGCTGCTTTGCGAGCGCTTGCATCAATCCCTATCAACGCTTGACCGCACCTATGAGGTGATCCTGGTCGACGATGGTAGCACCGATCAATCCTGGCCAAAACTGCAGGAGTGTCTGGCCCAGTATCCAGCGTTTCGCGCGATTCGGTTCCGTCGCAACTTTGGGCAAACAGCGGCCATGAGTGCGGGCTTCCATGCTGCCAAGGGCGAAGTCATTGTTACGCTGGACGCCGATTTGCAGAATGATCCGGACGACATACCCAAGTTGTTGGCGCGCATGGACGAAGGATACGACGTGGTCAGCGGCTGGCGGAAAGATCGCAAGGATCCGTTCATCAATCGCCGCCTCCCTTCCATTATCGCCAACTGGCTGATCAGTCGTATCACCGGCGTGTATTTGCACGATTACGGTTGCACGCTGAAAGCCTATCGCCGAGAAGTCATCCGTGATGTGCACCTCTATGGAGAGATGCACCGCTTTATCCCGGCGCTGGCCAGCTGGGTCGGTGGCCGACTGGACGAGGTCGTCGTGGGGCATCACGCTCGCCAACATGGTCAATCCAAGTATGGCATCTCGCGCACCTTCCGCGTCATCCTGGATCTCATCACGGTCAAATTCCTGCTGCGCTACAGCATGGGGCCCATGCAAATGTTCGGCAAAATCGGTCTGTTCTTCACCATCCCCAGCTTACTACTTTTCGCGATAATGATCGGGGGGCACCTCTCGTTCCTGCTGTTTGATACGACCCTGGCCTCCGAATTAGTGAAGCGCCCGTTTTGGCTGGTTTCTGCCACGATGCTGATGTTCCTCGGCGTTCAGTTCATAAGCATGGGACTGCTGGCAGAAATACAAATTCGGACCTACCACGAATCACAGAATAAGCGCACATATGTGATTCGTGAAACGATGCCGCCTTCAGCCGCTGAGGCACGATAGCCGTGTTGATGTTGGCGATGCAGCGAGCCGATTTGCCCTTGGAGTTGGCTGATTCCCCGCTCGTGCGCATACTCTTGATTGGCTATGCACTGATCTTTTTCGGCGGATTGCTGGTCAATGTGTTGATGCTGTCGGATCTGTCTCTCCATTTACAACGGTGGCGCAAAGCGGTGATGCGATTCGTCTGGCGCCCTTGGGGATTGAATGAGGCGGCCCGGATTTTGCTCGCCATTATGGCAATGACCCTGCTCGGTTGGTGGTTGGCGTTGATTTTGGCCCATTTCGGCGGGATACAGCTGGCGGACCAGGCCGGCTGGGCACTTGTGTGGCAGAGCGTATTCAGTCATTGGGCCGCCATCTTTATCGTCCTCTGGATGATGGGGAAATACGAGATTCGTTGGGTGCCAGGCTTTCTACATCGCGGTTGGCGATGGCACCGGGATATCGGAAGCGGCGTGATCGCGTATGTTGCCGCGATGCCTTACATTCTGCTGTATGCTGCCCTGTATCAAATTTGGCTGCAGTCGCGCGGGTATGAACCGGAATTGCAGGATGCGATGCGTATCTATGCGGAATTACCTGCGGGGGGCGTACGCATCTATTTTATTTTCCTCGCGCTGGTGCTGGCCCCGGTAGCGGAAGAGTTATTGTTTCGAGGTGTTCTGTTACCGGCGCTGAGTCGTCGCTTTGGAGTGGGGGCGGCGATTGTGGTCTCCTCCGCACTGTTCGCGCTGATGCATATGCACGTCCCCGGGCTGGTACCGCTCTTCCTGCTGTCAATTGCCTTGTCCGTGGCCTACATCTATACGCGGTCCGTGATCGTCCCGATTGTAATGCACATGGTTTTTAATTCGGTATCTTTGCTGGCCATGACCATCACCCTACAGGCCGGAGTCTAGCATGAGTGGGTCCAACGAATCAGCGCCTAGGACACTGTCCGCCATCGGTGAAGATGCCGCGATTGCCGCACTTGTGAAGGTATTGGGGAACGCGGGCGCGCCGTCCTTGGGCCCGGGCGATGATTGTGCGGTGATCGAAATGGGCGATAGCCACGAGTGGCAGCTCACGTCTGATCCAATTGTGGCGGGGATCCATTTTCTGCCCGATGCCGATCCCCGTCTCGTCGGTCGCAAGGCGGTTGGGCGTGCCCTTAGTGATATTGCCGCGATGGGCGGACAACCCAAATGGTTTTTGATAAATATCACCGCGCCCGGCGAGCTCTCGCTGGATCAGTTGAAGGCAATCTATCGCGGTGCACGACAGCTCACGCGTAAATATGGCGCAACCATTGTCGGTGGCGACTTAGGCAAGGGCTCGGAATTGGCCTTGCATGTGTTTGCGATCGGGCAAGCGCCGGTGGGTACCTCCATCCGGCGCGATGGCGCGCGTCGGGGCGATATCGTGTATGTCACCGGTCAGCTGGGCGGCAGTATGGCCGGTCGCCACTTTACCTTTGAGCCACGTATTCGTGAAGGCGTGTGGTTGCGCAAACAAGGCGGCGTCACCGCGATGATGGACGTGAGCGATGGACTCGCCACAGATCTACCGCGTTTGCTCAAGCGCAGTGGAGTCAGTGCACTCCTACAAGAACGCGCCATTCCAATCGCACCTGCAGCTCGTCGAATCGATGACGAAAAGACGCCCTTGCTGCGCGCGCTGACGGACGGCGAAGATTTTGAGTTGGTCTTTACCGTGTCGCCCGAGCGAGCCAGCGCGTTGGAGGCCGCATGGCGAAACGCCTTCCGCCTGCGGTTGAGCCAGATCGGAGAAATCGTCTCCGGGGACGGACAGCTCTTTTTAGAAGATAAATCGGGCCAGCGCCAGCAATGGACGGCTGCCGGATTCGAACACTTCCGGTCCTGAGGCTGAAAAGTGTTCTGCAGCAGCCCACATGGGTAGGCCGAACCGTCCCGGTTCATCCAGAGGAGGCTGTCTCAAAACCCCGCTCGTGTTGCCGCGACATACCTCGCCCCATTTCAAATCATTTAAGTCTCATCCCAATTTGGTAGGGCGAATCCTCTGGATGAGCCGTGAGTATGATCCGAACCTGGGCAGATCCTTGATCTTGTGTCTGCTTCAGCGGCTCGGCGAGACCCGCCGGAGGACGGGCAGGCAGCCTCGCCCTACCGCTGCTTCATGGAAGAGGTGAACCGCATCCTCAAATCCGGGATGAGCCAGGTTCTGAGACAGCCTCAGAGGATTCGCCCTGCCGCATTCGGACGCGACTTAACTATTGTGAGGTGGGACGAACTCGTTTTGCGACGGACTTGAGGGCGTCACGCTTCTATGCGAGCCGGTGGAGCGCTTGATGATGCTGAGCGCCACATCACGGCTGTTCAGGGCCAAGTCCAGATGGTAGCGCAGAAACTCGCCAAGTAACCGTTCCAATACAATCAATTGTTGTGGTGTGCAGCGCGTACGTTGGGCTTCAGTGATCGCGGGCGCCCGTTGCCAGCGTCGCAGAATCGCGAGGGCGTCCGGTGGAATGGGGGTGGCCGGGCGGTGATCCTGCTGTGCACAGGCGGGACAGAGTAAGCCGCCGCGTTCATGGGAAAAGCGTGCGGCGGAACCGGGGGCAAGGTCGCAATGACACTGCAGACAGCTCGATAGCCGAGGCGCCAGCCCCAGCTCGTTTAATAGTTTGAGCTCATGCCAGAAGATGATGCTTTGCAGTTGTGCGCCTGTGCCGGGCAGGGCGTCGAGTGCTTGGTCCAACCAGTAAAAGAGGAAACGCTGCGGCGCCTGCGCGGGACCGGCACGCAATGCCAGGTCTGTCAGGTAGGATGCCGCTGCGCAAGCGCGCCAGTCATGGCGCAAGGCGGTGCGCAGCTTCATCGGGCTACATTCTTTGGCAAAATGCAACTCGTTACGCTGACGCGCGTAGAAGAGCAGTTCACAGGTATAAAACGTATCGTATTGCCCGATAAATGCACTTTTCGGCCGCAATGCGCCTTTAATCAATGTGCTGACTCGTCCGAAATCGGGTGTCAGCCACGTTACGATCCGCGAAGTGTTGCCACTGGGGGCATAGCGCAGCGTGATCGCCTGAGTTTTCTCGATCATGTAGACTTTCTGCGACGTCGCTTCTGCGCTGGTTTTTCGATGCTTGGCGCAGGCGCGTGAATTGGCTCCAAGTCAGTCTCACGCGTGATCCACTGCTCAAGTTTGTCCAGTAGGGTAGGGCGATCATCTACGGAATCGTTACCTGGATAGACAGCCCCGGCGGAGACCACCAGCTTCATGGCCTCGGCAATGCTGATCGGCAACACAATCACATCGCGCCGCGGCACAAAAATCATCATGCCCGACGTCGG
>SLCI01000118.1 GCA_007125875.1 Kiritimatiellia bacterium
CGAACCCTGAACCACCTCCACTGAACGAGTAGCTATTGCCCGGGCCGTATTCATCGCTCGAAATCACCCCATCCAAAACGGGCGCTTGGAAGGATTGATCTTCATGCTGAGTGATTAATGCTGCGGGGCAACTGAGAGAAAGGGCCGAAAAGAGGCTAAAGCAGTAAAATATTTTAACGCGCATGATATACGACGAATACCCTGCCAGCCTCATCATGTAAAACATTACACCAAAATAGGCGCGCTGCACTGGCGGCGGCCCGCAAGCGGGCGCCCTACAGAATGCTAAATTCGTCGGGCTGTAGGGCCGTCGCTTGCGACCGGCCAACCTTCGATCTAATGGATTCCTTCGCCGCGCATATCCCGTATCCCGCCACAGCTACCGGCCTCAATATTGGTACTGGCTGCCGCCGATAAATTCGCGCAGCAATGATTTTTCTGAGATGGTGCCGTCGTCTTTTACAGGCGTAAGGTCGGATAGCATGTCATGCACGCGTTTGGCCCGCACGTATGCGTCTTGGCGCTTGGCGTCGTCTTTGTACTTCTCCATCGCTTCCGGAAAATACTTAAAGAGCTTGTCCTTCATGATCGGCAACTCATGCGGCATGGCACTATTCACGACATAGTCAACGCTGCCGATGAATGGGATGATGTTACGCAACTCGCTACGACGAACATAATGCCAATGCGTCAGCGTCTGCAGCGGCTGCAGGTTGCGATGCCAACTGTCACGAATCATGCGGCGCATCAATCGGTTATCCGCCCAACGCATGAAAATGCCATCGCGCGTGCGCACTTGACCGAGGGTCTCGATGTATAGGCGGAACTTCTGCTCCGCCGGGATGCTGTGTGTCATCGCGTCGTAGAGGCCGTGCAGACTATCGATCAACACGATCTCATTCGACTCAATCTTCATCTCGTGCACGTCCAGCGTGCGCTTGCCGGTTTTGAAATCGTAATGCGGCGTCTTGATGGTTTTACCTTCCAGCAACTGCGCGAGGTGCTGGTTAATCAATTCCAAGTCCAGCGCCTGTGGCGTTTCGTAATCATAATCGCCGAACTCATCCTTGGGATGCATTTCCAAGTCGAAGAAATAGTGATCGATATTGATCGCCTTCAACTTGATGCCGGCCGATGCCAACTTTTCGCTGGCCTTAATCGTGGTAGTCGTTTTTCCGGAGGATGACGGACCCGCAATGATTACGATGCGGACACCCGGAATGCGTTCGAGCATTTGTTCGGCGCCGAGCGCGACCTCTTCATCGTAGCGCTTTTCGACCGCATGCACGAGGTCCGCATAGCGACCGGCTTCGATAATCGCGTTGATTCCTTCAATGGTTTCACAACCGTGATCCATGTTCCAACGCAGCGTATCGTAAATCTTTTTATAGGGAATATTATCGCTGAATTCGCCCTGCAATTGGCGCTGTTCGCGCGCGTCAGCCCGCTTGGCTCGATAAAGGATGTAGGCGCGCGCCGTCTTGGCGTGCCCTTCTTCAATGAGGGTTTCTTCAACCAAATCCTGGATGTCTTCGACAGTCGGGATACTGTCTTTGCCGTAGGTGCCTGCCACGGCTTGCTCGACTTTGCGCGACAATTCTTCTGCTTTGGCACGGTCGGACCCTCCGACGGAGGCCGCCGCCTTAAAGATCGCTGTCGTTATGCGATCCTGGTCATAGGCTACGACGTTGCCGTTGCGTTTAACGATTTTCGTGATCGTGCCCACAGATGTATCGCTCATCGTCTTTCTCCCATTAATCGCCACTCTCCAAAAACCCTTCCAGCTTACGGATTCGGGTCGGATGTCGCATCTTACGCAGCGCTTTGGCTTCGATCTGCCGGATACGCTCGCGGGTGACGTCAAACTTGCGTCCGACTTCCTCCAGCGTGCGTGAATAGCCATCGGCCAGCCCAAAACGTAGAGTAAGGACTTCCTGTTCCCGCTCTGTCAAGGTCTTCAATACATCACCCAATCGATCTTTCAACAAACTGTAGGCGGTCATATCCGAGGGATTTTCCGCCGTTTTGTCTTCAATGAAGTCACCGAAGTGGGTGTCTTCGCTGTCGCCGATTGGGCTCTGCAACGAAATCGGCTGTTGCGCAATTTTCAAGATGGCCCGCACGCGTTCGACCGGCAGGCTCATGTCATCGGCCACCTCTTCCGGGGTCGGCTCGCGGCCCAGTTCCTGAACCAGCTGCTTTTGCAGTCGCATCAATTTATTGATGGTCTCGATCATGTGCACAGGAATACGAATCGTGCGCGCCTGATCTGCAATCGAGCGGGTGATGGCCTGACGAATCCACCACGTGGCGTACGTGCTAAACTTGTAACCGCGACGATACTCAAATTTCTCGACGGCCTTCATGAGGCCCATGTTGCCTTCCTGAATCAGGTCGAGGAAGGAAAGTCCACGGTTGGTGTATTTCTTCGCAATACTGATCACGAGACGCAAGTTGGCTTCTACCATCTCGGACTTGGCCCGTAATCCCTTGCGCATCCACAAGCGCAACGTGCGATAGCGCTCCTCGAACTCCGCGGCGGGCACGCGCTGCTCGAGCTCAATCTGCTTCAGCGCTTGCTTATCGGCTTTGACGGCAGCCGCCTGGGACGCGGACTTGCGGGCGGCTTCATGCTTGCGAAGTGAATCACTGACGCGACGGAATGCTTGATAGTGCTCGTCGACGGACCCCATCAGATCTTCGACCGCCTTCTGCTTGAAACAGAGTTTGTCATACTCTTTGGCCAGCTTCTTCCGGCTCGCGTCCAGCGCCTTCAGCGCCTTTTCCGACTGGGCCTTCGTCAACCGAGCCTTGTTGCTGGCGGCGAATTTTTTACCGACCTCGTCATGCAACTTAGCAATTTGCGTTTCGATTCGTGGCAAGGCCTTGAAGTAGCGATCACGGCTATCCACCAATTTATCATTGATGACTCGATCAAATCGTTCCTTGCCCGACTTCAGGCGTTCGACCAAATCGGAATATGCAGCGGTCGCACAGCCAAACTCATTAAACAGGTTGCGCGAATTGATTTCCGCTTCTTCGATTCGCTTTGAAATCTCGACCTCTTGCTCGCGCGTCAAGAGTGGCACCTGTCCCATTTGCTTAAGGTACATGCGGACCGGATCATCCAACACATCCATGCGTTGTGCTTGCTTGGCCCGCTCCTCTTTCTCGGCCACTTCCTTAAATTTCTCCACCTCGGACGACTCGATCACCTCGATATCCATGCCGCGGAAAAGAATGACGATGCCGTCGAACTCGTCGGAATTGACGACACTCTCGGGCATAGCCTCGTTAATGTCGTCGTAGGTTAGATACCCTTGGTCGCCAGCCAGTGTAATCAGGTCTTTGATCTTCTGGTTGCGCTCTTCACGGTTCACGGACAATTGCACTACGCCCGAGGACGCCGCTTCCGCCTCGCGATCCGCAATCTGTTCCGGCGTCAACCCTTCAGGCTGCTGCGGCTTCACTTCCTCAGCTGTTTTCTTCGCACGCGCTTTCGCAGGGGCAACGGACTTTTTGGCCGCTTTTTTAGGCGAAGTTTTAGCCTTCGCCTCAGCGGGCTTCGCTTTTTTCGGAGCGCTGGATTTGAGTGCGGCCTTCTTTTTCGCCTTCACCGCTTTGGTCGCTGCACCCTTTGGGGCCGCTTTGGACGCACCTTTATTTGTTTTTTTCGTAACCGACTTCGCCATTGAAACTCCTGAAAAAAGACAGACCTACCCTATTATAGCAAGAGGGGCCGAGAGTATTTACGAATCCCTAGCTTTGTCAAGCGACCATCTTGCAACTATTTTCGCAAAAACCGGCGCCAATCGGCTAGCGATTGAGACATTCCGCCGATGAAGCGCCCAGCAGCCCGTTGAAAGAGTCTCATGACGCTTATCAACCACCACCTAACGGCGGCAGCTACGAGGAATCATGATCGTAGCCGCGTCCGTTAGGACGTGGAAAACACCGGTTAGGAACTTTTCTAACGGGCTGTCAGACCGGTTCGAAAGGACGATTCGCCTGACACTCGTACTCCGCACGTATCTTTAACTACGTACAATTAAAGCATTTGCAAGAGACTACCCCGCTTTCGCTGAAAAATATAGGCAATGAAGGTAAGATTTCTTGCGTGGAGATCATGGATGGTCACATACTGACGGTTTTATATCGTGTGGGAGCGTAAAATGAACAAACAAGTGGCAATGGTAGGCTGGCGCGGCATGGTGGGTTCTGTGCTGATGCAGCGGATGCTCGATGAAAAGGATTTTGAAGGACTCGATGTCACTTTTTTCTCCACCTCGCAAGCAGGCCAACCCGGCCCCGCGATGGTGAGCGGCGCGGGCACGCTGGTAGACGCTTTCGACATCGATGCCTTGGCGGCACACGATGTCGTCGTAACCTGCCAGGGCGGAGATTACACCAAGGACGTGCATCCGCGCCTGCGCGCGATGGGCTGGGACGGCTACTGGATCGATGCCGCATCGGCGCTGCGTATGGTGGATAACAGCGTGATTGTGCTGGATCCGGTCAATCGTGATGTCATGGATCGCGCACTAGATGAAGGCATCAAAGACTTTATCGGAGGAAACTGTACGGTCAGCCTGATGTTGTTGGCCGTTCATGGCCTGATCCAACGGGGCTGGGTGGACTGGATCACCTCCATGACCTATCAATCCGCTTCAGGGGCTGGGGCCGCTCAAATGAAAGAATTGGTGATCCAAATGGCTCAAATCGGAGCGGCCGCCGGTGAAGCGGCCGCCGAGTCGGGCGCGCCCGTGCTCGAGGTTGAATCCACCGTCAGCGATTTATTGCGTAGCGCGGATCTGCAAATAGACCAGTTTGGTGCGCCGCTGGCCGCGAGCCTGATTCCATGGATTGACCGCGCTATGGAGAACGGCCAGACCCGCGAAGAATGGAAAGGGCAAGCCGAGCTCAACAAGATCCTCAATCTAAATCCCGAACTACCAGTTGACGGTCAGTGTGTGCGCGTCGGCGCCATGCGCTGTCACAGCCAAGGGTTGACCATCAAGCTCAAGCAGGACGTGCCATTGGCGGACATCGAAGCCGCGATCCGCGAAAGCAACGATTGGGTACGCCTTGTGCCCAATACGAAGGAAGCGACCCTGCAAGAACTGACGCCGGCCGCCATCTCGGGCCGACTCGATATCGGCATCGGGCGACTACGCAAAATGACGCTGGGCGGCGATTACCTGACGGCCTTCACGGTCGGGGACCAACTTCTGTGGGGTGCCGCGGAGCCTGTGCGCCGCGCACTCAATATCGTACTGGGACGGTAGCGCAGGCGATGATGACGGATCGGGTCCAGATCAATCAACTCGCCGACCATGTCGGTGCCGAGGTGACGTTGGCAGGCTGGCTATTCGGCCAACGCAAGGGCGGCAAAGTCATCTTTTTGCTCGTGCGGGACGGCACGGGGCTATGCCAATGCGTGGTATCCGCTGACACCGAATCGGCATTTGCAAACGCCACCACCTTGACGCAGGAATCGTCGCTGCGCTTGAGCGGCCTCGTGCGTCAGGACGACCGGGCACCCGGCGGCTACGAAATCGCGGTTACCGCTGTTGAACCGGTCCAGCTGGCGGATGAATACCCAATCACGCGCAAACCGCATGGCATCGACTTCCTCATGAACCATCGCCACCTCTGGCTGCGCAGCCCGCGTCAAACGGCGATTTTGCGGATCCGGCATCGCCTGATTCGCGCCATGCGCGATTTTTTCGATCAGCGCGGCTTCACCCTGATCGACACGCCCATCTTGACGCCTGGCGCGGCGGAAGGAGCGGGCACACTATTCCCCGTCGACTACTTTGGGGACGAAGTGTATCTGGCCCAAACCGGCCAGCTATATCTCGAGAGCGCCGCGATGGCGCTGGGCAAAGTGTACTGTTTCGGGCCGACCTTTCGGGCGGAGAAATCCAAGACGCGCAGGCATCTGACCGAATTCTGGATGATCGAGCCGGAAATCGCCTTCGCTGAACTACCCGACCTCGCCAATCTCGCGGAAGAATTTATCTGTGCTTTGGTACACGCCGCCCTGACGGATTGCCGCGCTGAACTCGAGACACTGGAACGCGATCTGGAACCGTTGCAACGCATCCAAGCCCCCTTCCCTCGCATCACCTACAGTGAGGCCGTAGAGCGTCTGCACAGCGATGCCCTGCATGAACAGTTAGAGGCGGCGTTGACTGCCGACCGCGAGCGACTGAACGCGTGGCGCGCGGAGCTTGAGCAAACCGAGGCAGAGCGTGCCGCGGCCCGCAAGGGGTGGCAACAGGAGCGGCTGGATCGCACCCTGCACCAACTGCGTGAGCGTATCCGCGAACTAGAAGCGGACCTGCAGAACCGGCCGCTTCATATCGAGCAAGCCAAACAATTTGCTTGGGGCAAAGATTTGGGCGGCGACGAGGAAACCATCCTCTCGCGGCAATATGATCGCCCAGTAATCATCACGCACTATCCGCGCGACGTGAAAGCTTTCTACATGAAGCCCGATCCTAACGACCCGCGCGTGGTGCTCAACCTCGACGTAATTGCGCCGGAGGGCTACGGCGAAATCATCGGTGGCAGTCAGCGGGAAGAGGACGCCGACGCGCTCTTGGCCCGGATCGATGCCGAAGAGATGACGCCGGATTCCTATCAATGGTACCTTGATTTGCGTCGCTACGGCAGCGTGCCGCACGGCGGTTTTGGACTCGGCGTGGAGCGCACGGTGGCTTGGATTTGCGGGCTCCGGCACATCCGTGAAACGATTCCGTTTCCGCGACTAATGGGACGCTTAACCCCCTAATGAAGAGAGAACCATGAACTGGATTGCTACGGTATATACGCCAGCGAACCGCTTTCAACGTACGGCACTTTGGACGCTCGCCATCACGTTCTTCCTGATCTTCGTCGGCGGGCTGGTTCGTGCTGCGGGCGCGGGCTTAGGATGCCCCGATTGGCCGCGATGCTTCGGCTTATGGATTCCTCCGATTCGGCCGGAATCATTGCCGCCGCCTTATGATCCCGCGGAGTTCAACGCCATCAAGACGTGGCTCGAATACGTCAACCGGCTCGTAGGAGTGGCCGTGGGTTTATTCATTGTGGCCACCTTCGTTGGCGCGTGTCGCTTCGTGCGATCTGACCGCACTGTATTTGGTGGCGCGACCGCCGCCTTAGTCCTCGTTTTGTATCAAGGTTGGCTGGGCGGGCAAGTTGTACAAAGCGGACTGGAGGGTTGGATGATCAGCCTGCATATGGTGGTCGCACTGCTCATCCTCAACGTACTGCTCTTTACCGCCTATCGCTCCCAGCGTGATCGGCTGCGCGTTTCCTTTCCCGCTGCGATCAGGCGCAAAGCGCTGTATGTCATCAGCGGACTGGTTGTGATCAGCTTCGTGCAAATCGTCCTAGGCTCACAAATTCGCGAGGCGTTGACGCATATCAGCAGCACGTATCCCGAGCTCGCGCGCGGCGAATGGATCGAAGAGGTGGGCTTACTGGATATGATTCATCGTAGCTACTCCTGGCTCGTGCTAGGGGGCGCCATTTGGTTCTATCGCATCGTTAAGCCGTTAGAGCAGGCTCACGCAGTCAAGGACCTGGCTCGGCTGAACAATTCGGTAATTGTAGTGCAAATTCTGATGGGTGCCGGGCTCGCTTACTTGGGTCTGCCACCGGTACTGCAGATTTTCCACCTACTCCTTGCGGCGCTGATGATCAGCGTGCAGTTTCTGGCCCTATTGATGCTCGCGCACGCCAAGGTGGCCAGCTAAGTAGCGGGACACAACCGCCGCGCCACCTAGCGGGGGCGCATCACGCGGCTCCGGCTGAGCTGTGATCGCCGCCAAGGCTGAGGCCAACTCTCCGCGGTACAGCTCCGCGGCGGGAATGTGATGGGAACGCACGTAGCGCTGGATAGCTTTTTCCAAGACCGCGTATTCCGCGAAATCCTCGCGATCCACATAAATCATCGGCTTTCGGTTCACCACACATTCCGACACGATCCCGAAGCCAGGCTTGGTGATGACATAATCGACACTGGCCAGTACGTCTTGAAACCGCATGTCATCGCGATCAATCGCATACAGATTGCTGCCCGACCAACCGAGCGGGAGCACGGTAAAGAAGGCGTACTCATCCGCCAATTGCTCCACCCGCTGTAGTGCGGCCGCATCCCAGTCGAGCGAACTGAACGACAACAGCACCCAGGTGCGATCCAACGGCGCGCCAGTCAGCTTGGCCAATTCTTCGCGACGGTCCGAGCCGGGATCAGCCAGCACAGGCATATCTACTTGGCGCGGGAAAACCGTCATCGCATCGGCAAACGGTAATCGCAACAACACATCCGCTTGACGATACCCGTCTTCGAAGGCCTCGATGATGGGTTGCCAGGCGGGATTGCGGGAGAGAAAATCGGCATAGATCCAGTCCCACGAAAAGTTTCCAATCGCAACGCGTGGCAGCTCGAGCTGGGCCGCCGCTTCCAGCGGAATCGCCGGAATATCGCACACCACCAACCCGGCGTTGTGTTCTTTCAGGAAGGCTACTTCCTCGCTTATCAACGCGGGTCGTGAATCCATCAAGTCTTGAGCTGCCCGCAACGTTTTACCGACATCAACCCGGACGGAATCGAGCTGAAACATACCGACATCAAAAACGGCGCGCCGCAGCGCGAACGGGACACCGGGCAAACGGTTCCGCAGAAAAGCTTCCGGCAAATCTGTCACGAGCGTCAGAGACACCTGTGGATAGGCGTTGTGGAAAGCCCGCAGGATATCACACGAACGCACCCCATGCCCAAATCCATGCGCGGTAATATAGTAAACTAACGTAAGCGGATTCATCTTGGCGCGATAGCATGGCATAGCGAGGGCGCGAGCAAAAGTCTCCACTGAGGAGAGCGGGAGGGAAACAAGTTGCTGGAATCGGCGATTGACCCCAAACGTGCGCGGCGGTATTTTAGAGCAGTGGTGCAATGAGATGATTTGAACAGGAGATATCATTATGCAAACTCGTCCTATCTTCCAACTCGGCACGCTCGGCCTGCTGGCCTTGCTGCTGACCATTCCTTACGAGCTTTTCGCTCAGCAATCAGCGAGCGATGTACTGCGTATTCGCCGCCTTGAAGGTGATCTTGTTCGTGCGCCACAATACCAAGTGCGCGGTGGCCAATCTGCTCAGCGTCAACGCCAGTGGCTGCAAGTCCGCACTGAGTTCCAGACCGCACCGGAATGGATCGATGAAGTAACCTTCACCTACTACATCGTGCTTCGTAATCGGCGCCCGGCAGAAGGCGAACAGGAATTCAATCTGTTCCGAGGCGAAAGCTCGTACATCAACGTCGCCCGCTCACGAGACGGCCAAAGCACGGTGTTTTTGCACCCCAGCACGGTCGAACGCTTTGG
Source organism: Kiritimatiellia bacterium (assembly GCA_007125875.1). Lineage (GTDB taxonomy): Bacteria > Verrucomicrobiota > Kiritimatiellia > SLAD01 > SLAD01 > SLAD01. The sequence goes on from SLCI01000118.1 coordinate 9,396, forward strand.
CGAATTGTTCCGCGTTGGGGTGGTTGTCACTTCACAAGGCCGCGTCCTGGCGATGGAGAGCAGTCCTTCAGCCGATGGACGCTGGTGGGAACAGCTCACACCTCGCTCGGGCTTGGTGTTGACGCGGCGGCACACGCCGTTTGCGATGATCAACTTCGACGATTTCGAAGCCTCACCGCTGCCGGAACGGTAAGCGGTGCGGGCATGATCCTGACATGGGCGGTCCATCGTGACGGCTCATCCAGAGGATTCGCCCTACCCATGCGTACTGGGAGCGTAGGGGCGATATTCACATTGGGCTGCTTCGATAGGCCACGAGGACTTTAGGGTATCTAAAGTAAGTCGTAGCCGCCGTCGTTAGACGGTGGATCATCTTGCCGAGTGAAGTCCAGGGTGCTGTATGAAGGCGGCGGGTTGTTGGTCGGGATTGAGATGTCTCGGCAAGCTCGACATGACCCGTGGCTTTAGTGAGTGGGGATCGTCTAAGGCTTACTTTTAAAAAACGCGGTGTTTAAGAGAATCATATCATTCCGAGCGAAGTCGAATCTCATGCATTACCAGCAGCTCGTGCACGCGGAGGGAGTGTCCGCTGCAGGACTCCCGTTTCCGCTTACGGCTGCCACAAATAGAGCAGCCGTGGGCGATCTAGATGCGGGGGCATGGCGGTGCGCAAGTCGAAGGGGCTCTGCTGCAGTCCGAGAAAGATATCGGTCCAGTCTGTTCGGCGCTCGAAACGCGTCACTCGCACACTCGGCACGTCGAGTAACTCAGCCATCTTGGCAACGGCCTCATCCCAATAACCAATCTCGTCAATCAAGCCTTCTTCCAAGGCATCGGTGGCGCTGAAGATTCGGCCGTCGGCCACGCGCTCCAGTACCTCATCATCGAAACCACGGGCTTCCTGCACGATCCCTGCAAACCGATCGAACATAACATCGACCACTGCCTGCAAATGATCCCTGTCCTGGGCTGATGTGGGCTGAAATGGATTGAGGAGATCTTTATTCTCACCGGATTTGATGGTTACATCCGTCACACCAATGCGACGGCTGAGCTCGTGCCAGTTGAGTGTTTGGATGATCACCCCAATCGAACCAATCAATGCAGTCGGCTCAGCCATAATCCAATCGCCGGCCATGGCCGCATAGTAGGCACCGGAGGCCGCCATATCGCGCGTAAAAACCAGCACGCGACGATCTGGACTACTTTCACGAAAACGGTTCAGCGCACGAAAAATTTCGTCACTGGGCGTAACGGCGCCGCCGGGTGAATCAACCTCCAGTATAATGCCGTGCACCGTTTGATCGTTGGTTGCGGCGCGGATGCGATTCAATATGAGCTCGATGCGGTCTTGCCGCGGCCCAAACAAACCGCCTTCTGGTTCGCGCATGATCAAGCCCTGCAAGGGGATCCGCACGACACGCGTGTCGCCATCGCCAAAGGACCAGGTGCTGCGAAAGACTGGAAATTCGTCGACTGGACGCGAACTGCTATCGGAGCGATCCTGATCGATAAATCGGTGCGCAAGCAGCCCAATATTCAGCAAAACACTGAATCCTAATAACGATAGAAGCGAAAGCGTGAAGATCCAGCGACAGCCCGAGCGCTGTTTTCGTATCGGCTTGTCCCGATCATCACTGACATAGGTCTCCGTCATGGTGTGTCCCTTTAAACGCTGATGATTCGCTTTCTCGCGCTGTTATCCATGGAGGAGAGTCTGGAGAAAGTGGTGGGCGTTACAGGATTTGAACCTGTGACATCTACCGTGTGAAGGTAGCGCTCTCCCGCTGAGCTAAACGCCCACTGTGATTGCTATCCTACTCCGCTCCTCGACGCTGGTCAAGCGCGCCCGCGAGATGATTAGCGCAAGGCCATTTGGGGATAGATGGCTTGGATGAACGAATCAATTTCCTCGCCATAGTTACCTTGGCGAGAGCCGGAAACCGCAATGTAGGCCCAGCGATGGGCGACATTATGCACGATGCGATCGTAGGCCATCCAGAACATGCGCGCGTAATGGGAGTGCGTTTCGCGCCCTTTCCCGACAAACCAGTAGGCATAATAGAATGGATGCTCTTGCTGTTGGCCGTCTGGCCCGCGCCAGCGACGCAACATATCCAGCACCTGGACACGCAGATCGTCACGCCCGTATAGCGGCACATCATGCGGCCATTCCCGTACTATCTCTTGTCCCGCCCCAACCAGACATAACTGAGGACGGTGAATACTGGATCGATCCGCACCGCTAAGCACAATGGAAGCCACCACGTTGGCACCGGAAGGGTGCTCATAGGCTTTTTTAAGAATAACGGTATCGCCGGGCAGGACACGACGCTCATCCACGCTCATCATGTAAAGCTCTGCGCCGCAATCGGGACAGGTGTATCGGTCCTCCAGCTCATCCACAAAGAAAGTGCGCTGATGCTCAGGATTTTGACAATAGCGGATCTCGCGTCCAACCCATTCACCCACTTCCGCGGGGAGTTGGACTTGAATACCTGCTTCGTTCGTCATGTTGACATCCACCGTGAACGCCAACACCAACGAGGTGAGGGCCATCAAGCCGATGACGATGAAATAGGGCTTAAATTGGCGTGCTTCCATTGCTGCCATACCTCTCTGTAATTCACATTCAGGGCGGATCCAATCGCCACCATAAAGCCGATGGCGACACCAAACACAACGTAACCGGAATAATCGTGGTAAAGGGTTAAGGCCAATTGGTCACCAAACGCTTGGGCCACAAGACCAATGGTGGCAATACGCGCCATATTACCGATGATCGCGAGCGGAATGGCGCACAGGAATAAAATCCACTTTTTGAGCAGCGTTTTCTGCGTTAAGTAGGCATAAACTGCCGTCAGCGCAGTCATGGCAAGCAACGAACGGATACCGCTACAAGGATCTGCTACGTCAAAATTGAAGCCGCCAGCCGCTGTAGAATAGATCGCTGAACCCGAGCGTTCGGCCTCGATACCTAATCCATTCAGAATGCCCGTTGAAGCCGCCGCTGCAAAAATGCGTAACGGGAAGGAAATCTGATCTAAAAAGTTGAGCGGAATACAAAAGATCAGGTAGGCGCAAGGGAAAATCAGCAACTTCGCGACCTGCCAGCCGTAGAAGTAGAGCGGAATCGCCCATGTCATCAGAATCAACGAGAATAAGGAAAGACGGGTCTGCTGTGCCTTGGCACCAAACCAGTGCAACAGCAAGGCGAATACAATCAGCGCCAAGCCGGCTTGATAGACCGATCGAGGTGCCGCCGCCAACTCATTGCGCTTGAGCCATAATACGCCTAGGGATACGAAGGGGATCAAGTAGCCGTGCGAGTAATCGGCGCCACCATGCAAGTTCGCCTCAGAATTCCAATAAGTGACCATCCAAGAGAAGGCCGATTGAGAGAAGACGTCGACTTGGGTGGTGTTACCCTGTAGATGAAATAACAAATACAGCATGCCCGCCATCACGGCGAAGAGTGCGACGTGCATTAATTCAACTTGAGAAAGCGCGGCCAGACGCCAGCGCTCACTCCATATGGCAATGGAATTCGTGGGTGATGTTGTTTGCATGATTAGTAGGATAATATAATCCTGCCGAATCGAGTGTCAATTCGAGCCCGCAACAACCTGTCGGCTTAAAGCAGCTCCTGCAACAGCTCGGGCAGCGCTTCCATTGCACGGATTCGGTACTGTGCCGCGCTGTCCGTCGCGTCCGAAGACACCCGGATGGCCCTGCAGCCTGCGCGATGCCCTGCGGTGACATCTGACTCGTTGTCACCGATCATCCATGAGCGGGCCAGGTCCAGTTTGTGCTCATGCGCGGCTCTGAGCAGCATCCCCGGATTCGGTTTTCGGTCGGGATGCGCGTTATCGGTGGCCGTACAGTAATAGATATCATCCAAGCTCAGGCCTTGCGTCGCGACTGCCTGATGGATCAGAGCATGGATCTCCTTGAGCGTGGCTTCGGTCATTAGGCCACGCCCGACGCCGCGTTGGTTGGTAATAATGATCGCCGCGTAGCCCCGCCGATTGACGACTCGCAACGCCTCCAGCCATGCGGGAACCAAATGAAAGTCTTCCGGCCGCTCTACGTATCCAGGTCCCGGCGAAACATTCACGATCCCGTCACGATCAAAAAAGACACATGGACGTAAAGAATCAGCAGCACTACTCAACCTTCGGCTCCTCTAGCTGATATTCGACCGGACCGAAAACCGCCCGCTCGTTCGCGACCAGCAGGCCAATACGGCCCTCCCCTTGCACCTGAGACCATTCCGCGACGTGGTATCCTTGGACATAGGCCCGTACCGCACCGTCCGAAAATACGAGTTCAAGCTCATGCGTTGTATCGCGCAACAAAAGCGCCCCGCGCTGAATGCGGTGGCGCAACCGTTGGTTGTGCCGGTCGCCGAGGCTCCACGCACTCGGTCGGCCATGTAGCGCGAAGAAGCGATACTGATCAGAATCCTCTCCGGCAAAGACCAAGCCGGCCACTTCGCGATTGGCATGCGTGTCCGGATCGCCCGGGATCGTCAATTCTGTGCGGATACGCTGCACACCTGTGAGCGGCTCGGTTAGCCAAACGATATCCACATCATTCGTGCCCGGCGTGAAATGCAGTTGATTGTTTTCAACGGATGCCGCTCCACTCAGCGCTGTGATCTCGTTCCATGAAGCGGTATGCCAATCGCCCGTTGCTTCGGGTAAATCCCGCGCGCGTGCGATCGTGAGTTGAATCGGCGCACTATATACCTGCATGTCATCCGCATAGACCGCACGGACTTGAACAGCAACGGGACCCGCGCCCAACGTATGTGCCGCTACGGAAAAGTTCGCCGCATTCGTCGCAGCAGTCGCGAGAACACGGCTATTATGGATAAATTCCAATCGAATCGGTTCCTCGGTTGCGGTGGCAGATAAACGGATCATATCGCTGCCGGCTGGCGTGTCGGACTCAGAACCCTCCACCGAAACTGAACGGCCATGGTTGTTGACGATAATGGAGCGCCGATCCGTTGCCATGTGGGCGATGGATCCGCGCCCGAACGCGAGCACTCTTAGCTCGTGATGTCCATCGGCTAAATCGCGCGTATCGAATGAAAATGAATTACCCAATGAGCCTTCTGTGGCGGGCTCACCATTGACGACCACACGATATTCGAGCTGTCCAGGAGGGAATTCCGGGAACACGGCAGCCATGAAGGACGCCTCGCCACGTAATTCACCCGATTCCATTGCGATCAGCGTCATCGAGAGACGCGGTGCCCACGGGCGGGCCAAAGGCTCCCCCACCAACAAAATCTGGGTGGGGCTGCGGAGCGCCAGATAAAAGCTCTCTAGCATTGAATGGCCTCGCGCGTAGTGGCCAAAAAAGCGGGCATGCGGGAATTTCGCCCAAACCGAATAGGGCTCAGTGACCGTGCCCGCAGAGGCTGTGGCACCAGCTCGGAGCCAGTCGGTCAGCTTGGTTTGAATTGGCGTATGGAATTCAGCGGCGAGACTGGTCACGTGTTCAGCCATGCTGCCGGGCAAGTGGTTGCCGGCCTGGCTGGCCCGAACATTCGGTGCGCCCATTTGCAAACCGATGATGCCGGGGAGATCACGGGGCGGCCCCTCCATGACGCGCGACCGCACGCCGGCGGCTTCCAGTTCTTCCTGCACGCCCGCGAATTGCCAGTTCCGCATGCGCGCTCGCACGTCTTCCCCTTCGACGAAATACACCGTGCCGCGCGGCGAGGACCGGTCGGAGGCGTGCCCATATCGAAGCGTACGAATCACGGTATCCACGCTGTTGCCGCGCGAGCCGCAAAAGCCCAACATCATGGCAGGCAAAGGCATCTCTGCTTCCGGCAACACATCGCGTAATCGGATGAAGGAACCACCTTCCACCGCGCGCCCATCAGGATCGGGGCCAGCATAAAGTGGCGAAATCAGGGCGCCCTTATCGATCCAATCGCGATCCGGCGGGAAACGATTGCGCATAAAGGTCATCCCCGTGATTGATACGGGCGGATCGGTCGTAATGCGAACCGGGAAATCAACCGAATAGATCCACGCCAGTACGCGTTCGTCCACGCCCCGCTCGATCATGATGTCCTGCACGGGCTCCCAGATGTACTGCGCAAACTCTTCATGGGTGAGTTGTGCCGCCGGGGCCAGCACACGGTCCGGCAAATCCAAGTAGATCACATTGCGTGCGGGAATTTGGCGTAAATGGATAAAGTGGTTGGCGACCTCTTTGGATCGGGCCGACTGATTGTTCACCAACAGGATAATCTCATGCGGCGCAATGGCGGCCTGCCCTAGCCCGGCCGCACAGGCGACGAGCAGACTGCTGATCAGTACCTTCCAGTGCATGCGCATCAATACGCGCCTCGCGAGGTAAGTACCGCCCGCACGGTCCGCACCAAAATGACGATGTCCAACCAGACCGACCAATTTCGGACATAATACGCGTCCCATCGTTCCATGCCGGCGGTACCCGACTCACTGCGGCCAGAGACTTGCCAGAGTCCGGTCAGGCCCGGCCGCACACGATCACGCAGCGCGCGGATTTGAGAAGATAGTTGATCGTAGTGATACTCCGGCAACGGGCGCGGGCCGACCAACGACATATCGCCCATCAAAATGTTGATAAACTGGGGCAGCTCATCCATTGAGGTCTTACGCAAGAAGCGGCCCACCTTGGTTATCCGCGGATCGTGGCGCAGCTTACAATCCACCGCCCACTCTGCTGCTAAAGCCGGATCTTCCTTCAATCTCCGTTCCAGGATTTGCTCGGCGTTCGGGTGCATGGTTCGGAATTTGAGCGTCTTGAAGCGCTCACCATAGCCTCCTACGCGTTCTTGAATAAAAAACGGTGACGACTGATCTTCCAACCAGATCAACAACATCAGCACGAAGAAGATCGGCAGCCAGATGGGCGCCGATAGCACGATCAGGAAAATATCGGCGACCCGCTTGGAGATCCGAGCGATCGGATTCAATAAGTTCACCGCCACCTCAAGCCCCACCAGACCAACGAAGTCGCGCGGTGTTACCCAAAGGGACGGGGCGTCGAGCAAGTCAGGAATGAGTACAACGCGTCGATAGATTGACAGCGGTCCCTCCAGCAATTCGATCAAGCGTTCACGGCTGGTTTGGCTGGTGGCAATAATCGCAACCGGCGCGTCAGGTGTGTTGTGTCCCATATCCCCCAGCACAGGCACACCGCTGATGTAGCTGCCCGTGGCAGATTCGTCATCGAATACACCATATGGCATATAGCCTAGCCCTGGCTCAGCGGCCAAGGCATCCAGCACATGGGCGGCTGTTTCGTCGCTGCCATAGATCGCGGTAGGCACACCCCAAAGCCCGCGCCGAATAAGCAATGATTTCACCCGCACACGCATCAGCGGCAAAATAATGAGACTGCTCAGAAAGGCCGTAGTCAGCGTGAAACGACTGGCTTCCGCACCGGTTTTACTCAAGAAAAGCGCAGCGGCAGCAAGACCAAAAGACGCGACAATCAGTGTCGTCAACTTTCTCAGATGCTCTACAGGCCCCATACCCCATGCGGGCGACAACCGCATAAAAACAGCACCCACGCCCCAAACCGGGATGATCAACCAACTCCATGGGGGAATCAGACTATCACCGTACAGGAGCTGACGCAGCGCACCGCCCAAAAACATCGAGAGCGTTAACGCGATGATGTCTCCCAAAAACAGCCAACCACTGTTCATCACCATACGTGGCAGGAAGTGGTTTGAAGGCAATGACGCCACTTTCCCCTCAGCAGATGACGCGAGGGACGCAGTATCGCTCATTGTTTTGCTTGATGCTGAATTTTGTACAGGGGACATGCGTATTCACTTTATCGGCGACAAGCTAAACAGGTTGGTTGCCGAACACTACTATTCATAGTAGCAATGCGTCGAAGTATAGGAGCGATCCCTGAATCTGTCGAGTTATTCACTAAAAGCAGCATGGCCAACAGCACCCCGCATGCTGTTTGCGGCCGGTGCGGCCGTTGGGCTCGCTTTTAGCGGAGGTTGTGCGACGCGGTCGCGGCCGGCGATGACGCGGGAGCCGGAGTCGCGGATCGAACATCATCGGATTGGAATACCTGCCACGCCGGTAATGTTTCAGGGCGATTACGCCACACCGGACAAAGGCATCCATCAACTCTTTCGATGGCAGCGAGGGCACCACGAGTGGCACCTGACCGTGCTTGATCCCGAAAGCACCTACGCCGGACTATTTCTCCGGAGACCACTGAGCATACCGAAAGAGCGCGATGTGATGTCGCTCTATTTCGAACTCCAACCGCCCGAAGCAGCGGAGATGCTCGCGATTGGACTGCGTGACAAGCGTGAAAGAAAGCCAGCACAGAATATTTTGATGGTGCCCATCGCTCCTTACCGCGTGCAACCGCGGACGGCAGATCGCGGCGGATATTTTGTGATTCCCTTAAGTCACCTGGAGCAGGATCCAGCCCTTAACTGGGACAGTATCATCGGGGTACAGCTCAACTTTCTCGAACAACCCACACTGTCATCACGACACATGATCATTCGCCACTTGCAGATCGCCCCGACGCAAATCTTGGATCAGCGTTTCGCCGACTAAGATCCCAACACATCAAGTTGAATACAATCATCACCCAAGCTGGTGCAGGGACAATATTCCAAGTGATAGCGAATGTTCTCGCGCAGCGAATCCAAGGCATTGTTTGGGCTTAATCCGGAGCTCTTGATGCCGAGCTCGGCACATTCGGCAAAGAACGTGCCCGCCTCATCCGCTTCCATGATCTGCACTTGATATTTCATCGGTTTATCATCCAAGCAACGCGTTGGTCTTCGCAGCACAAATGAAGTCGTTCGGCGAAATGCCTCCGACCGAATGCGTGGAATACCGGATCGTACATTCCTTGTAGCCAAAGCTAATATCCGGATGGTGATCCTCGCGATGCGCTACCCACGCAGCCGCACTCACAAACGCAGTGGTTTGATAATAGTTCTTAAAAGTGAACGTTCGCTGCAATGCACCGTCGTCCAGTTGCCAGCCTTCTAGTTGCTGCAATTCCGCTTGCACTTCGTCCGCAGCCATCGGAGGCGTACCGGGCTTGCACGGTTCACATTGCTTCTCGGTCCAGTTTGTCATCTTTTCCTCCTTCGCTGTTAGGTTCATAGTCCAATAAAGCAGAACTGACATCAAAGTCAAACGACCGCTCGCTCCGCACGATGAATAAGGAGGCTCATGATTCGGTTCACTTGCATAGTTCGGTCTTGGCGTGATCGCCGCCGAGGTATACTCTTGCCCGCAATGAAGAGAGACTGGGGCATCGTGAAAGGCGCATTTTGGGGCGTGATCATCGTGACCGTGCTATGGGTGTTGCATCCTGGCCAATCGGAGATGATCGATGACGGCGCAGTCGAAATTCATTTCATGGGCCCGGCCGGCCCGATCAGCGGAGCGCTGGAAGATGCGATCCGCGAATTCGAGCGACTTAGCCGCGAACGAAACGCCGAGGATCCCAGCTATCCCATCTATCGCGTTGTATCGGGCCAACACGCGTCCCGCGATCAAGTCGCCGACCCCACCCGCTTTCTTGTTAGCGTCGCCGGCGGCATGCCGCCCGACGTGATCTTCTTCGATCGATTTGCGATCACCGAATGGGCAGCCCGTGGCGCATTTGATCCGCTCGATGATTTTATTTCCGAAGACCGAGCGGCATGGCAAGCGTGGCAGGCTGGCGAGACGTCCGCTCCGTGGCCGGGCGCCGAAGAGGAACCGCCCCGCGCCCCCGGCGCACTCTCACTGGCGGCAATTGAACCCATTCTGCAAGAAAACTATTTTGAGTCGTGTTGGGATGAAGCCCTTTTCACCGATCCCTTAACGGGAGACACTGGATTATTCGGCGTACCCGCAAATGCCGACAACCGTGTGCTGCTCTACAACAAAGACATTCTCCGCCGGCACGGCTTCGTCGACGAGCATGACAACCCGGTGCCCCCTCAAACATGGGAAGAGCTGCGCGAAATGGCGCTGGCGATGACAGAACGGGACGAGCGCGGCCAGATTCGCACCATCGGATTCATTCCGAACTACGGCAATTCCTGGTTGTACTTGTATGGCTGGCAAGCGGGCGGCGAATTCATGAGCGAGGACGGTCTCCAAGTGACCCTGAATCATCCCCGCATTGTCAAAGCGCTCGAGTTCATGAAAGACATCTACGAAGAGCTCGGCGGCGCCCGCGAAGTCTATGCCTTTCAGCAATCGTTCCAAGGCGGCGAGCTCGACCCGTTCATTCAAGGGCGTGTCGCCATGAAGATCGACGGGGTCTGGGTGATGGAGACGATGGCTTTTTACGGCCGCGATCTCGACTTCGGCGCCGTACCGCCCCCATTGCCGCAGCAGTCGATCGATGAAGGCATGGAACCGATTTCGTGGGTCGGAGGCTGGGCTTATGCCATTCCATCTACGGCGCGCGAGAAGGAGGGAGCGTGGGAGTTAATCCGCTTTCTCAGCAGCCAACGCGCACATGCGATCATGCTGGAATCGCAACATCTCAATTTTCTCAGTCAAGGACGCCCCTTCTTGCCGCGCCAATTTCCGCATCGCGAACAAAACGAATGGGCCTTCCAAAAATATGTCGTAGAAAATGAGGCCCTTGAAGATCGATTCAAGCACGCGATGGCTCAATTTCATGACTTGCTGGAAAATTCACGCTTCCGCCCTGTAACGCCCGTCGGACAAAAACTATGGAATGCCCAAATCTGGGCGATGGAAGATGCCCTCTTCGGGCGCCGCTCACCTCAAGACGCGCTCGATTATTATAATGCCATTGTACAACGCGATCTGGACGACGTCATTTCTCCTCCAGATGGTATCGAGATCACGAGTTGGACTTGGTTCTTCATGCTCTATACCGGGCTAACCATATCCGTGATCGTGCTGGCCTACAAATGGGACACCAGCAAGGCGTGGCGTAAACGGCTACAAATGTCGAGTAGTATGCGCTGGTTACGCTTGTTCACCGGCGGGCGCGACTTGGGCAACAACAAACTTGAAGGCTCCAAAGGATCCTACTTTCGGGCGGAATGGAAAAACGGCGTCATCTGTGCCCTCCCCTTCCTGCTCGGCTTCATTTTATTTACCGGCGGCCCGCTCTTGTTCTCGATTGTCATCAGCTTCAGTCAATTTGATGTGCTTAACCCAGCCGTCTTCACTGGACTGCGTAACTACGCCTTCATGTTATTCGGCGATGAACTGTTCTGGATTTCGCTGTATAACACGGTGTTTATGGTGATCGGTGTGCCGCTCGGCATGATCGTGGGGCTCGGTATCGCGCTGCTCTTGAATTTGAAGATTCGCGGCGTCGCCGTTTGGCGCACGCTGTTCTACTTGCCCAGCATTGTGCCGGTTGTCGCTGCCAGCATCTTGTGGATCTGGATCTTTAATCCGGAAAGCGGCATGCTCAACAACCTACTGGCAATGGTCGGCATACAAGGACCGCGTTGGCTGCAGGATCCCGCCACCAGCAAATGGTCGCTCATTCTAATGGGCTTATGGGGCGCGGGCGGCGGCATGATCATCTGGCTCGCAGGCCTAAAAGGCATCAGCGAAAGCTACTATGAGGCGGCCTCGATTGACGGTGCCAGTGTCTGGCAAAAGTTTCGCTACATCACCTTGCCCATGCTGACGCCCTACATCTTTTTCAATTTGGTGATGGGCCTGATCGCCACCTTCCAAATCTTCACGCAAGCATTCATCATGACGGCGGGCGGGCCGGTCAACTCCACCCTCTTTTACGTCTATCACCTCTTTAACAATGCCTTCCGGTATTTGCATATGGGGTACGCCGCAGCCATGGCGTGGTTCCTGTTTGTGATCGTGCTGATCATCACAGCATTCCAAATGAAGTTCTCCAACCGCTGGGTACATTATGAAGGCGAGTAAAGCCACCGCTCAAGCGCGAGCCGATCAATGGTCGCGACGTATGCTGGGTACGGCCCGCGCGCTGATGATCTACGGCCTTTTGCTCGGTGGCGCGCTGGTGTTCAGCTTGCCGTTCGTGTGGATGGCGGGTACCAGCATGAAGGTCGACCGCGAAATGTTCGGCGAGGACATTCAGCTGTTCCCGATGCGCCCGATACCAGCGGAACAGTCGCCCTATCTCGATGATCGCTTCTTCGCCATCCCCGAAAGTGAACGCTACAAACGGGTGCGCCCCGAAATCGAACGCATACTGCAAGCGATCGAATTTGACCTGGCCGAATACGTGCATGGCCAGGATCAACTGGTGCAACTCCTCATCCCGGGCATCTATCGCCGCTTGGACCAAATCATGCCGCGCACTCTATGGCAGGCCGATGACGAAACCTTGTTTGCCGCGATACAACAACGCGTCACGGACGACATGGCCCAAGATATGGTGACTCGCCTACTACGACGACTCACCTTCGGTTCGATTCGGGTGCGCAGTGTTGACTTGCAGGAAGTCGATTTGACGGCCGACACGAATCCTGCGGAGCTGTGGGAACTTGAAGGTCCAGCGCACTGGTCCGAAGATGGGCGTGATGCCCACCTCGTCTATGATTTCAGTGCCCGCGATACAGGCGAGATCCGTATCAGCGCGACACTGAAGCTGCCGTTCGACGCTGAACGCCTGCAACGCACCATGCTTTTTATACGCCCCGACGATTCGTGGCATGCCTTGCGTTTCTCCGTCGAAAAGAATGGGGTTCGGTACCGCGCGCAGCGACCGGAATACATGGGCGACTTCCAATGGAGTGCCGTAACGCTCCAAGAATATGGTCCCGACGATCAATCGACCCGGATTCGCACGTGGATTCCGTATCGTCGCGCTGCAGAAGGACCCGAATACGAATCGCGACCGGATCATATTCGCATCACGATGGTGCTAACCGAATCGGATCAGCGCACCGCGTGGTGGGCTAAGGCGCAGCGCAATTACCGCGGTGCACTCGATTACATTCCCTTCTGGCGCTACACGGCGACAAGCA
>SLCI01000060.1 GCA_007125875.1 Kiritimatiellia bacterium
CGCCAGTGATTGGCGAATGCCTCGTAATACAAATGCACGTAAGGCAAAGGAGGATCGCCAACACCAACGCCGTCCTGCAGTAAAAGGTAATCGATACCTGTGTCGAAAAGCATATCCCTGAAATTTTCTACGACAAATTCGGGTGCTGTACGGCCGCGAAAGAAAGCGCTGATCGAAATGGCCCGATCGGGATCATTGGCGCGCAGTATTTCAGCCATCGCGTGTAGATAGTCGCCCATCAACGCAGCCATATTCGGCGCACGCCAGGTCAGATCGTCAATTTCATCGGGGATGTAATATCCTGTCCAAATGGAACGATCCCCGAATGCTTCAAGCAGCGCACGCTGTAATTGCTCATTGCGCGCCATGCGAATACGGAAAAAGTCTTGAATCACCTTCTCGCGACCCTTGATCTGGTTCCAAAATTCCGGATGGTGTTGCAACCCCAGCAGCACCTCCATCCCCTCCTTTTCCGCGGCAGTAAATATTCGCTCCAAAGAGGGATACATCTCTGTCATGCCGCGCAATTGGTCTTGATCAGCGGACTCAAAATAGAGCACCGGTTCTTCTGCAACCCATTGCAGGACTAGCAGGTTGCCCCCCAGCGATTTGATCCCTCGGAAATCCTCGCGCCACTCTTCTACGGTACGCTCCGCTTTCTCGCGATTTAGCTGGATGAAGGAGCCCGCGATCTCAGCATAGCCAGCGGTGGTTATCAGCATCACTAATAGGATAGGTAATGTTCTCTTCATGGCTTATCTCGTAAAGTTGACTCCGATGATCCAGCCTTCAAAGTCGGTGTCGCTGATGATTTCAGGCGTTTCGGTAAATCGTCCCCAGACATAGTGCGCGTAAGCATTGGCGGTCCAACGATCTCGCGTAAATTCGCGCTCGCCCTCAAGAACGCGCAGGTTAAGACCGAGACCGTAATACCAATAGCTCCCTACGCCTTCGGGATCATTGTCCTGATAACGCCCCACTAAAAGTGCCTCGGGTATAGTCAGCATTATATCTCTAGGCAGTCGAAGTGTCGGACCGATATTGCCCTGCCCGAAGAAGATCCAACGCTGGGGGCTTTGCAGGTAATAACTGATCTCTCCATAGAATCTCCGGTAAAGCCAAAGGTCTTCCCCTCGCGGCGGTCGCTCACCGGCTTCAATCCCGTAGGTATTTCGCCATAACCAGTTATCTTCGGCATTATCACCGATCTTGAAAAGGCGCTCAAAACCAAACAGATAATTATGACGGATAAATGGTTTGTACGTAATTCCAATGCCGCCCTGATAACTGTCGCTATCAGGACGCCACGAATTGGGGTCGAAATTCCACAGCACACGAAGTGAGGTGTCAAAAGTACGCTCGTTACGAAAACCGATTTTAGGCGGCCTAAAGCCAATCGAAATTCCGCCCTGCGATTGTAATGCGCCTTGCGTGGAATCACCAGGGACGCCATCCAGCAAATCAGCGGTATCGAAATCGAAATCAGTACGCTGGCCGTACACTTGGAAACTCCAGCGCTTCGCAATCTTCTTGTATTCCTCTTTCAGAAGTGTGCGCGATATCGTATAGGTCTCCGCTTCATCGGCTGACTCGACGTAAGGAATGACCTCGTTGTACAGCACGATGCCGGTCTTGAATGACTCCCGCGCATCCGGATTTCGATAATCTTTCATCGACTGATAGCCACGCTCTTGCCATGCATCGATGTCATAAGGAAACATGGCTAACGATCGATTCAGCCACTCTGTGCCTAACTCATATTCCCCCAAATGCCCCAACACGAAGGCCAAATCGCCCCAAAACGTCGCAGGAAATAAATCAGCATATTCCTCCAACCCCATCAAATCCGCTTCGGCTTGATCGATTTCCCCCAAACGGAAGAATGCCAAGCCACGCTGATACCTCGCCTGCAACAACGAGCTATCGTGATCGATTGCTGCCGTGAAATAACGTACAGCGCGATGCCAATTTTCCAAGCTAGATGCCGCTAGCCCCATGACCTCATAGATTTGCGCCTGAAATATCGCATCATCTTGGGCGCTATCTAATAATTGATATCCCCCTTCGATGACCGCTGCAAAATCTTCCTGACGCAGCAAGGACCTCAACCGAACCAATTCAAGATTGAGATCCGCGGAAAGATGTAAGGCCGTATCAATATCTGCTCGTGTTGCATCGTCTCGTAATTGGTCAAAGTGCAGATAGGCACGATTCGCAAAGAAGTTGAACTGCTCCGCATTTCCCAAACGATCAGGATCCTGAATACGATTCATGAAAGTAAGCGCCAACCCCGGCATAGCGGGTGTCTTATTATTAAATGAAAACGCGATGTACATGTTAAATACGTCGTCATCCTCAGCGATGGGCAACAAGCGCTCCAGCACATCACTATACTGTTGCAATTTAAAGTCGGCCCGCGCCCGCGCCAATTGCCAAGGGCGATCAGGCGGAGCGAACGCGGCTGCGCGCTCAAGCCAATGGATAGCATCCTGTGGCTGATTACGTTGTAGGTGGATATCAGCCAGCATGCTGCTCGCTAAGTATCGCTGTTCCGACTCGTCCAACAGTTCGACAGACTCTTCCAGCAAAGGCATAGCCTCATCCAATCGTTGCGCTCCGTACAATTGGACAGCGTACTCGAAAAGAAAGCGTCCTTCGGGAGACTCATCAACAATCTCCTGCATAAGCAAGAAGTAGGTATCCATATCGCCTTGCTGTCGTGACACCTGAGCCAGCTCATAGCGCGCAACTCGTCGGTCTTCCTCGGACACCTCATCATGAACCAGAATGTGCTGCAGAATCTGGCCGCTCTCCGCAAGCAAGGACTCAATTCGCTCTTGAGCGTCATAATCATCGTCAGCTCGAGACACTTTCATCTGTAGAACATAATAAAGAGCAAGACTGGTGTTGGGATCGTCGTTGCTTGCAAGATAACGTCGATAATAGGCTGCGGCATCATCCCAGCGATCTAATCGCTCCGCCGCGGTTGCCGCAATACGCAAATAATTGATCTCTTGCGTTGTTTCGTGGAGCGATAAAGCAGTCGCATATAACCGCTCATGCTGATCACGTAGCATGTACCAATTTAATCGCCGTTCCGTAACGGTCGTGCGGAAGACCTCATCACCCGCTGACGCCTCGTCATATTCGCGTGCCACACGAATTGCTTCATCAATCAGGTCGGCCTGCTGTAAGGCATCCAATAAGGCCAACGCGACCTCTTCATCAAATTCATACTCTAGCCTTTGCTGATAAAAACGGACCGCATCCTCCGGACGCCCATCGTGGAAAGCAATCAGTCCGCGTTGATGGAGTATTTCCAGACGTTCAGGTGGCTGCTGAAAATATGTCTGTGCCTCAGCAAATGCCTCATCGGCACGACGATAGTTACCCAATTTGTAATAACTATAGCCCCGCTTGACCTGCAGCTGCGCTCGCTGTTGTTCTTCGGTGATGACGTTGAGGGCATCCGTATATGTTGAAACAGCTTGTTCATATTCGGCTAGTTGGAAATGTGCGTTTCCGAGCGTGGTCAGGATTTGCGGAAGTGCTACAGGTACGGGATTGAGTTGAAGGGCGGCCTGCAGCTCAGGGATCGCTTCATCCCAGCGCGCTTGCTGTATCGCGCATTCAGCTACAAACATGCGGCGTGTCACCGTGTCGTCTATTTCAATAAGATCACGCACGACATCAGCGGCCGCTGCGAAGCGCCTTTTCCGAAACAAGACTTCCGCTAAGTTATCACCTGCTTCGATAAAGCGCGGATGGGTTGGCGGGGCGCGACGAATAAAATGTTCTAAATCACGTATCGCCTCTTCCTCCTGACCCGAACGCAGCCGAATAAAGGCGCGCTCAAGGTGCAAATCAATCACCTCTGGGTAATAAGCCAGTAAATCCTCTACTTGTTCGAGGGCACCTTCATAATTGCCGAGTTGGTTCTGAACATTGATTAGCATCATGCGGGCGTGATTGTTGCCCGGATCGTTATTGATTACCGTTTGAAGACTTCTTTCCGCATCGGCATACGCTTCACGCGCAACCTGTTCGTGCGCTTGTCGTAACGGCGTAGCATTTAAGAAGCGAACACGTTGCCGCTCGAAGCGTGTCAGTTCCTCGCGCGATTCCGGGACCGGAAAGGCCGCTACTGAACTTGCACACAAGGCTAGCAGCACGATGCATGTGAAGCCAAAGTGCGACCAAACGGATTGCTGATTATTTCCAGCACTATGCGATGAACTACTCATTCCGGCTCCTCAGAAAGGTCTCTAATTGTTCGGACGTGATTGTGTCCATAGAGACCAGCACATCCCCTAAACGTTCATCTGTGCGCTTCTGCTGACGCAAAGCATCACGCAATTGCTCCTCGGTCAGCAGCCCATCCTCGAGCAACTGTTGGCCCAGCCGTTCTGATTGAACTTGCGAATCATGGCCTGGCGCGTATCCACGACGGATGGCAAAATCGATATCGGCTCCGGTTGCTAGTCGGAAGGCAACCTTCTGTTGCAATAATTGACTCATGCCATCTTCAGAAAGCCCACCCTTGCCTATCTCTTTCGCGAGGATTAGCCGATCCCCCTCGATGGCTAACGGATAAACCCGGTGCTCCTCCGCAAATGCCCTTGGCACAAGTTCTACTACATTACGATTAATATGGGGGTCGATTTCAACAGCTTGCTGATTCTCCTGTTCAGCTACCACTTGAACAATATCCTCTTCCCACAGGACATCGAGATCCACAAGAATCTGACCAAGTTTTCCACCCTTCTCTCGCTGGATGGCCAACGCCTGATCCAGCTGATCCGTTGTCACCATGCGTCGCTCAAGCAGGAGATCGCCCAGCTTACGGCGGTACTGCCGCATTTGTTCTTCGCTCGGCCATGCATGAGAGGTTTTGCCCCATTCCGGTACTTTCCCACTGATCTTGGCTTTAATAAAACGCTGGATAGCCAAGACCGTCGCACAAAAGTTAACAAAGTTCCCCACAAAGAGTCTGGGCACAGCCATAAGCCCCTCGGGGATACTGTAAATTCGTGAAGTGGCATAGATACGGTTTAGAATGCGCCACGCAAAAATACCTATCACGACCATGGCGATCTTGAAGATGGGCTCATGCACTTCAACAAGTGGCGGTATCTGTCCATCGGTATTGAACGCATTATACGTTATCGTACCTGCCCAATACGCCACAACAACGTATCCCAGCATAACTGCGAGATTCGTAATTAGTGCCTTGCGATCTCTATACAGGAAGTAGTTTGAACCGAGAGATTTTGTCCATCCGGCACTCCATCCCTGTAGCGAGATCCCGAGGATCCAGCGCGATTTCTGCCGCACAGCAGAAATGAATTCATTCGGAAAATACTCACGCGTTGCTACTGGTTGTTGCACAATAACTTCTTTTTCACCGCGACCAAACCAGCGGCGTCGCTGCTGACGAAATTGCACCCATTGTTGCAAGAAGATCTTTTTGCCTGGCATCTTGTTGAGCAATATTCCGAGCAAATAATCTTCGGTCAGCGATTTAATATCGAAGATCTGATTATTTCTTCTGCCAGCGAGCCATTCAATGGTTTGACGACTTAATGCTGTTCCCACCCCAGCCGAAGGAAGGGAGTCGGCCAATACTTCTCGTGCCCGCATATCTTTCGTATGGTTTTCTGCAAATTCATCCCGATACACACCCGCAATCAGATGATGCAATGGTCCATCGAGAGGGAAAACCGGCAACTGAATGAAATCAACACGCGGCATCAAGTGGTTGATGAATCGTAGCCACAAGGGATGAACGATATCCTCCGCATCCTGCATCACAAAGGCCTCAAATCGAATAGCATGCTTTTTCTCGAAAATTAGGATGCCCTGATAAATCCAATTCAAACAATCGGCTTTGTTTGTTGGTCCATCAGCAGGCGTCGTGATGATCTCAATGTTCGGGAAAACCTCTCGCGCCTTCTGTGCCTCGTGCGCTGTCGCCTCGTCGTTGGGATACACCCCAACAAAGATGTGAAAATTCTTATAATCCAAGGCGCCGGCTGTATTCAAAAGCATCCGCTGTATGATATTCGATTCATCCCAGGCAGGGATCATGATTGCGATCGGTTTTTCGGGAGTAGCAAGCAGTTGCTCGCGCGTGACCGGCGTGATCAACTTACGCCGAAACAATCGGCGATAAATCAATCGCGTGTAATGCACCAGGTCCATGAAAAGGTCATCGATCCCGCTGATGAGAAAAACGAAGACCAAGCCGATAAACAGCAGGCGAAAGGCATACCAAACACTATAACCTAGATCAAAAGTTTCCATTGTATAAACGCTTCAGCGCTCCTCTTATCATGATAAATCGAAAAATGACTCCAACCCGGCGACATGCCGCTCAGCCGCTCGCCCATCTCCATACGGATTAATCTTTACAGACATCTGGCTATACAAATCGTTTCGTGTGAGCATCTCATGAACGCCTGCAACGATATCGTCTCTTCGTGCCCCAACTAAGCGAACTGTTCCTGCCTCTACGGCTTCCGGCCGCTCCGTTGTGTTCCGCATGACCAGTACAGGCTTACCCAAACTGGGTGCCTCTTCCTGTACACCGCCCGAATCTGTAAGCACCAAATAAGAGCGCGCCATCAGAGCCACAAAGGGCAAATAATCCAACGGCTCAATAAGGTGAATGTTAGAATCAGCCCTGTCATGACCACGAAGAATACGATCTACCGGCTCGCGCACGCGCGGATTAAGATGCACGGGATACACGAAATGGACGTCGGGAAAGGCAGCAGACAAATCGGCTATGGCATGACAAATCTGATCGAAACCGTCCCCAAAATTTTCGCGACGATGTCCGGTAATCAAAACCATCCGTGGCCCTGAGTCGCAACCCGGCTGTAAGCTCTCTGGTAAAGACGAAATCGTAGGAGGACTCAATTCGATTTTTTCTAGAACCAAGAAAAGTGCGTCGATAACCGGATTACCGGTCACAAGAATCGCATCATCGGCGATATGCTCTTTTAATAAGTTGTCCCGGCTGGTCTGCGTCGGCGCAAAATGCAATGAGGCCAATCGAGAAGTCAGCACACGGTTAGCTTCTTCCGGCCACGGCGATTGCATGTTGCCTGTCCGTAACCCCGCTTCGACATGTCCGACCGGAATGTGTTTATAAAAGGCAGCTAACGTCGCGCAAAAAACCGTCGTGGTGTCGCCTTGCACCAACACCATATCGGGTTTTGCAGTGTCGAGATATTGCTCCAGGCCAGTTAACGCCCTTGCGGTAAAGTCCGTCAGCGACTGATCAGGTCTCATCAAGTTCAGATCTACGTCCGGCCTAATGTCGAAGACTTTGCATACCTGATCTAACATCTGACGATGTTGCGCAGTCACGCAGACCTCGCACTCGAACGAAGGATGCTCCTGTAGCGCCAAAATGATTGGCGCCATCTTGATGGCCTCGGGCCTCGTCCCAAATATGATGCTTATTTTCTTCAACGCCTACGCCTCACGTCTCTCGTTCTTTATCCCAAGCCCCTACACGCTCGATCTCTTCATGACACGCAACCATCGCATCGACGACAACTGGATCAAACTGGCTTCCCCGATGCCGAACGATCTCAGCTAGCGCCTCTTCCGCGCTTATGCTGCTGGAATAAGGGCGATCGGCACGCATCGCATCATAGGCATCCGCGACCGCGAATACGCGGGCACCCAAACATATTTCTTCACCTTTTAATCCGCGCGGATATCCGCCACCATCGTAATGTTCCTGATGTGAAAGCACGATCTCGGCGGCTTCCTTGAGTTCTGGACTGGATTGAATCATGTTGAAGCCGATTTGAGGATGTTGCCGCATCACCTCAAGTTCCTCGTCATCTAACGGACCAGGTTTCATCAAAATCGCATCGGGTATGGCCACTTTGCCGATATCGTGCAAGAGCGCTCCCGTTGCGATGGCTTCCATTTCGTCCGGCGGAACGTTTACCTGTCGAGCGAGAACACGCGCCGTCTGCGCAACTCGCTTGCTGTGTTCGCCCGTGTTCCGCTCTCTGGCATCAAGCATGCCGACCATGGCCTCCAAGGTGAACCGGAATGAACTGCGCAAGCGATTCAGCGCACGCGTATGAGCAGCACTTTTCTCCTGAACCATGTTTTCCAAATGAGTCTGGTAGCGACGATTTTCGAGCATCAGCCGCCGATACTGAATGGCACGATTAATGGATGCCACTAGTTGAGCCGTGGTGATTGGCTTTTGTACAAAGTCATAGGCTCCCGAGCGCAAGGACTCCACCGCACTTTCGACGCGCACTTCGCCAGTAATGACGATACTCACGATGGTGTCATCCATCTGATTGATCTGTTTGATTAGATCCAAGCCGCTCTCCATCCCTAGGTTTAGATCGACCAGCGCGACGTCGAACAGACCACGATCTCTTTCCAACATTTCAATCGTTGCTGAACGTGTGTCAGCCTCATGCACCTCAAAGCCTTCGGCTTCAAGCTGGTGGTGAATGAGTCGACGAATCATCTCGTCGTCATCAATGATCAATACGCGGCCGCTTGCTGAGCTCCCTTGCCTTGGGAAAATATCATCGTCTTGTTTGGATGGGTGTTTCGTAGCTTTCTCGTTTTCCTCCCAATCACAAACACGATTACGCCCCCGCTGTTTGGCACGATATAATGCCTTATCCGCAATGGTCAGGAATCGACTGGCGGGAAAACTAGGTCCGGGTGTCAGGTTCGCGGCACCAATCGAAACCGTTGCACTCAAATCGTGTTCACCTTTACAAAACGTATGAGAGCGAAAGGCTTCAAGAATTCGATTAGCAACCAAGCGGGTGTCGCTTGCTTCTGACCACGGCAGAATTACGGTAAACTCGTCGCCACCCAGCCGGCATACCGCATCGGATTCACGAACAAGTCCCATCACGAGTTGGGCGCATTCCGCCAACACGTGATCTCCAACTACGTGTCCGTATGAGTCGTTCAGCGTCTTAAAGTGATCAATATCAATAACCAGCATCCCAATTGGAAACGCGTGACGTAATGCCAGGTTCCATAAACGTTTCAACTCCTCTTCGAATCCCCACCGATTCATTAAACCGGTAACAGAATCACGCAGCGCCATTTCTCTGAGCTGGTCGGTTAGGGCTTGGCGCTCAGCTTCGGAGTTCTTGAAATCAGTAATATCGGTGATGAGTCCTTCATAACCAATCAGTTGCCCGTCGCTATCACGTCTTGCCATGGAGGTATCACGTAACCAACGGAGTCCACCATCTTGATGGTATATTCGGTATTCAACGACAAAGACAGGCTGTCCTTTGGACAGTTCCTTCACCTGCAAGAGCACTTTCTCGAGATCTTCGGGGTGGATTCTCTGACGCCACAGGTCAAGATCCTGCTCGTACTCCTCGACCGTGTAGCCGGTCACTGACTCACATCCCGGATAATTCTTTACGTCGTGGACCTCTCCGTCTCGGAGTGTGACCGAATAGACGAATCCATTGGTCACACGAACAAGCCGCTCGTAACGTTCCCGAGACTCGTGAAGCTCGTTGGTGACGTATTGCAACCTAGACAGCGACTCTTGAAGCTGCGACGTCCAGTGCTGCAGCCTCTTACTCATCCGAAGACGACCTTCTGCAAGCGCCGGATCATCTAAATGCGAAATCGTTTTCGGTGGCGCAGGTTGCGAATCATCCAGCATTGTGGAATCGAATAGTGAATACGCGATCAGCTCTTCCATACTTTCGGAAATTTGGCCGAGCAGATGATTACGATCTTTCAGGCTATACTCGAGAACGTGCTCCCGCGTGGTTTCCACAGCGGTCTTCACGAAACACATTATCTGTCCTGAATCGTAGCAAATCGGTGTAATACAGGCGCGCTCCCAGTAGATTTCGCCAGACTTTCGACGATTCTGAAATTCACCCGTCCACTTCTTCCCGCTCAAGACGCAGTTCCAAAGTTCGCGATATTCTTCGGGTGGTCGAGCTCCTGATTTTAAGATGCGCGTATGTTGACCGATTATCTCCTCGCGCGAATAACCAGTCATCTCGAGGAACTGCTGGTTTACATGAATGAATTTTCCATCCGGATCGATCATGGCGATTGCCGCCGGGCCATCCTCGAGAACTTGCCACAGCAGATCCGGCGCCACCGTTTTGCTGGCCGAATCGTCCGCATTCATATCATTTTTAAACGTGCTCATAATCTGAACTGAATAGACACCTGCAAACCATCAGCGTAAGCGAATTAGCAGATTGCCGGATAACGACTCTTACATGACGCTTGGATACGTCGACTGCTCCACCCCAAAAAGTAGATCACACGGGCTATTCACTGTAAAGGTGACATGTTATGCATTCTGCGCAATCGGAACCCTCCGACCAAATAGCTCAAGTACCTTTTGCGGAGCTACTTGCGACGATATGAGACAATGACATCCGATCAAGACAGACTCGGCTTAATGTGAGCAAGCAACGCGATTGGCCTACTAACCCACTACGCTACCCTTCAGATGAAGGCGACCAGTCTCAAAAGTGCATCTCAGGACGAGATAAGATACTGGCGGGAGCGACGGGACTCGAACCCGCAACAACCAGATCGACAGTCTGGGACTCTAACCAATTGAGCTACGCCCCCGCAGCAAATAGATCCGTGTACGATACGAATATTCGATCACATGGCAATAAAAAAATCAGCTGTAGTACGGATTCGTTCCTGCCGCGTGATCTGTAACGTCGATAATTTCGCCCACATCTGGACAAATTTCGCGAATAGCGGTCTCAACGCCGTTTTTCATCGTCATTTGTGAGGCAGCACAGCCTTGGCATCCTCCACCCATTTCAATATAGACATCTTTATTGTCGACTTTTACCAATGTCACAAAGCCGCCATGCGAAGCCAGTGCAGGATTGATGTGCTGCTCTAATAGCGCTTCGATGGCTTCAGCCATATCGGCTTGCGGACTTAATTGAGCCGCCTCAATGGCCGCTGCCGATACAGCGGGTTGAGTCGAAAGCAGCGGTTCGCGGATGGCGGGCAGGATGAACTTAGCCAATTCGGGCCAAGGCGCTGGAATATTTTTGGACAGCGTGATTTGATCGTCCGCAATCTTAATTCGAGTAATACCGTCAATCGCGAATAACTGATCGGCCAGCGGCGAGCTGTAGGTCTCATCGCCCTTGTTAAAAACCACTGCCGCATCCGGCAGCACCGGGCGATTTACCTGAAACCGACACATGTTGGGATCAGACATAAACTCGCCGGTCACTTTAATTTCTTCATCAGATGCCATAATCTACCTCGTTTGGTACAGGGTACTGTATCCCACCGCTTGATCAAGACCGCTTGAACAAAGAAATAAACGGATTCGACTTGGATTGCAGATGGTCCAGTACACTGATGAGGACGAATCCGGTGACGGCCAAACCGAGCGAGAGCCAAAAGACGCCATCGATCTGCGGCAATATATTGGTCATCAACATCGGGACCTCTTCACCATGCCGATCGACTCGATACGTCAGCACTTCCTTGAAAGGCCATATGCGGCGCAGCGAGCCCAGCATAAACCCGATCAATAAAGTGATCGTCACTTGGTGATAATGTTTCAGCAACCAACTCAAAACACGAGCGAACAACATGATCCCTATCACCATTCCGGCCAATGCGGGCACGATCGCGAGAATATTGAGGTCTCGAACAGCATTAAGCAAAAACTCGTATTGTCCTAGAATCAGCAGAATGAATGAACCGGATATCCCCGGCAAAATCATGGCCGAAATAGCGACCGCCCCGCTAAGAAAGAGAACCAGCGCTGTGTTAGGCATGTCGACGGGGACCAATCCGACGATCAAATAGGCGCCAACGGTACCTATTAGTAAGGTGGCCACCATCGAGGGTTTCCAGCGTACATGATAGCTGACCGCAATGATCGAGGCCAATACAAGCCCGAAGAAGAAGGCAAATAGCGGTACTTCGTGATATTCCAGTAGCCAAGACAGAATACGCGCCAACGATAGGACCGCCGTTCCCAAGCCGCCCCCCAAAGCCAGCACAAACTTCCAATTGACGTGTTCAAGCGCGTCACGAATACGGAACGCCAGCAGCAAACGCAGAAACTGCAGATTAAAAGACTTGATGGTGTGGATTAGCTCCTCGTAAACACCGAGAATAAACGCCATCGTTCCCCCTGAAACACCGGGCACCACATCGGCGGCCCCCATCGCCCCGCCGCTGAAGGCAAGATAGGCATATTGTTTGGCGGTTCTTTTTTTACGGACTGGATCGGACATAGTAACTCCTCTAAATGAAGCGCGTATTTAATGGGGCGAGATCGATAATGCCAATCTTTTTCTGAAACAAGGTCTCGACTTCGCTGAGTCACCACATTCCCACTGGAGCAAAGCACTGGCAGTCTGATACGCTCATTTCCATGCGCAAGGTCTGGCTATCCTTAATTCTCTTCGGGTCCCTGATAAGCCCAACTATATCGGGTTGGGTCGAATCGGTTGTCGACCCAAATACAGGTGAGAAGCAGACGGTAATCCATGTGACAGTGTTTGACCTACCTGACCCCAGCCGCACGGATACTGCTTCGCGAGCCGAGGTTGCGGCTGTACGCGAATTTGTGCGGCAGTTCCCGGAACTATTCGAGAAACGCTATCGCGACCGCTACCAAGCCCAACCGGATCGTTTTGGTAATCATGATTGGAATAACGTGGTGGTGCAGCTTCATCGTTTCTCTGGTATTCGTGTGCCAGGCGTCGAATCGGACTTACTCGCGATCGCCGGTGGTGTTGCGCCCGATATTCTGTATGTGAATTTTCGCAAATCGGACACCTATATTCAGCAGGGGTTTTTGCATCCACTTGATCGTCCAGAAGACCATTACTTCACCGCGATGACGGAAGAAGAAATTGATTATCGCGTGCATGAAAAGATATGGCCGGTCATTCGGCGGCCCGGCCCAACCGGAGAAACCCATGTGTGGGCGCTGCCCTACGGCGGTGCCTTGGGCAAGGTGCTGCTATACCGCAAAGATCTCTTCGATGCTGCCAATATCCCCTACCCGACTCAGGACTGGACGTGGGAGGATTTGTATGAGGCTGCCCGCGCATTAACCGATCCAGCCACTGGGCGGTATGGATTGGCGCTGGGAACGGGACGACACCAATCCTGGTTCTGGATCACCTTCCTCTGGTCGGCCGGTGGCGAGGTGATGGTTTTGGACGAGGAAACAGGCGAATGGGACATTGTGTTCGACTCCCACGAAGCCGCTGTTGCGCTCGACTTCTACACACGCATCAGCACGGAACCTTGGATCGATCGCTTGGGCCAACGGCGCTATGGCTTTGTGCATAAAGATGCCGGCGAACGCTCCTTAAAATGGGATCGCGGCGAAATTGGAATGCAGTTTGCGTATGTCGATGAGAAGTTGTTCGCTACGATCAATCCGGACATCACCGGCATGGCACCCGTCCCTAAAGGGCCCACCGGCATCCGCGGTGCCGAATTGAATAGTCGAATGATGGGGCTATTCAGCGAAATCCAAGATCCGGTGGTGCGCGATGCAGCGTGGGAATTCATTCGCTTTCGCGATAGCCGTCCTGCGATGGAGGTCTATACGCGCGTGATGGTCGAAGGCGGCCTCGGTCAGTTCATTCATCCTCGCTTCTTGAAAGAATTCGGCTTTGAAGATGTCATTCGATTAGCTCCGCGCGGCTGGGCAGAGGTATTCGAAATAGCGATCGAAACCGGCAAACCGGAGCCTTATGGCAGACACAGCAATGTCGCCTATAACTTTATGGATATTCCAATTGATCGCGCGGAGCGACTGGCCTTACAGGGACAGTTACCGGATGACGAAGCAGAACGTTTGGCCGTCATGCAAGATCTGTTGCGTGATGCCGCTAACCGTGCGCGAGAAGAGATGCTGGGCGTGATTTCACCAGAGGAACACCGCAAGCGACGCGCCTCAGCACTTTTTGTACTGCTCGCCATCCTCGTTACATTCAGCTATGTGTTCCGAAACATCATTCAGACCTTCGCACCACCCCGCACCATACTCGAGGAGAACTCAAGTCGAGCAGGACAATGGCAGTGGCGCCGTTTTGCGCCAGCCTATGTCATTCTATTGCCAGCCGTGCTGACAATTCTTGTTTGGCAATATGTTCCTTTGGTCCGTGGCTCAATCATGGCATTTCAGGACTATCGCCTACTCGGTGGTTCGCAATGGGTATGGCTCGATAATTTTGGCGCCGTGTTGTGGGACTCAGCCTGGTGGCTATCTGTCTGGCACGCGATTCGGTATAGCGCACTCGTAATCGGTCTGACATTTCTGCCTCCGATCATTCTGGCCATTTTGTTGCAGGAGGTGCCTCGCGGGAAAATATTCTTTCGCACCGTATTCTACTTGCCTGCCGTGATCACAGGCTTGGTCGTCATTATTTTGTGGAAGATGTTCTATGATCCCAGTGAGCGGGGCGCGTTCAACGCCTTACTGATGCAAATCCCCGCCATCGCCTATCTATTGGTTGGGCTGGGCCTTTTCTGGGTGGCCTTTCTGTTTCATCAGCGGCTGATGTTTCACGATAGCCGCCTTGCAGCCGTGCTATTTCTAATTGGCGGCTTGCTGATCTTATACACCTGCTATCGCTTAGCGCATCCGATTCTGTTTCAGGAAGGGGCTTCGCTGGCTCAGCGCATTTTCGGCACATTGCCGGAACCGTATCGCTGGTTAACAGATCCCGACGTGGCGATGCTCGCCTGCGTGATACCATTGGTATGGGCGGGAATGGGACCCGGCTGCTTAATCTATCTGGCCGCTCTGAAAGGTATCTCCGATGAGTATTACGAAGCAGCCGATATGGATGGCGCAACCTTCATTGACAAGATCCTCTTCATTATTTTCCCCATGCTGAAACCGTTGATCATTATCAACTTTGTGGGCGTATTCATTTCCTCGTGGTATGGGGCGACCGACAACATTTTGGCCATGACCGGCGGTGGCGCGGACACGGAGGTTGCCGGCCTACATATCTTCTATAAGGCCTTTATTTTCCTGCAATTCGGCCCCGCTACCGCAATGGCGTGGTTACTGGGGCTCATGTTGATTGGTTTCACCGTGTATCAACTGCGCATTCTGTCGCGGATCGAATTCAGAACGACGGGCGATCAGGAACAACGGTAAACTCAGGACAGGCCTTCAACATCTCATCGGCCCCACGCGCAGGATGCTGCTTGCTGGATCGTTTACCACTAATGCAAATGGCTTGATACAGGCGCCGATCCGTTTCATTGCGCCAAGCGGCAGACGAAAACTGGCCCCGTTTAAGCAATAACCCCTTCGGCTGCCAGCGTCCCGAGATTCGTTCAATATGCTCATTCCCGCGCGTGAAGGTCTCGTTGCGAGGTTCACGCACAAAATCTTCTTCAGTCTGAGCCGCCAGCCAATCACGCAATGGCATGTTCATCCATTGGTCTGTGAATCCGTAACGCCGAAAAATCCATCGATCCGGCGGCTTCGGACCATCGAAACGCAATCCAACGCGGCCCGGCTCGATGACGCATTCCTGTAAATTAAAGTTTTCAGGCACACGCAAATCCATGCCGAATGCGCGCCATTGCTGATAGCCGTCTGCGTCCGGCAACACCGCACGGAGCGTTGGCAGAATGCGCGCTTCCAGTGCATCGTCACGCTTTTCCGGATGAATGAAGACCAGTTCGACCAACACCTTGAGCTCGTCAAAATACGCACCGTAACGAGAGACCGCCTCACCGCGGCGATGCCCTACCAGTCCGGGTAATCCCCGGCAGCGAATCGGCTTGATATCCGCCCATTCCGACTCAAGGGAGTTGGCATAATCCTTCATCATGCGATCAAAGTCCGGTTCGGCCTTGAAACTGCGCCAGTTGAATTCCAAGCGATAGCGGTGTCGGTCGGCAAACGCGCAGCGACCGACCGCCGGATCACGTGCGAACTGGAGACACTCCCAATCGGCTGGCAACGTGATCGCCAATTGACGCCAAATCCACTCTGTTAGTTTCGCCTTATCCAAGTTTAGGTAACTCCGCCAAGTAGGCCTCGGCAACGGCCAAATGCTGTTTCAATTGCTCTTCGCCCATCCGATCCAATTGCCGTGCCATCATGGACAAGCGTGGCTGTTTGTTGAAGAAGTCGCGATGCCGATGGATAAAACGCCAGAACAGACCATCCCACACTGCGCACCAATCGCCCACGGGATAATCGCTCATCTTGCGCACATAATTAGAGCCACTGATGTAGGGCTTCGTGCAAAGCAATCCGCCATCCGCAAACTGACTCATCCCATATACATTCGGCACCATAACCCAGTCGTAAGCATCGATGTACATTTCCATGAACCAACGATAGACATCGTCCGGCGCAATCTCGCACAGCAACATGAAATTACCGAGAATCATCAAACGCTCAATATGATGCGTGTACGCACCGTCCAGCAAACGCTGAATGACACGATCAACAGGGACAATACCCGTGGTGCCAGAATAGAAGGCGGCCGGCATCGGCGTTTTATGATCCCAAAAGTTGCTAGTGCGCTGCTTAACCCCTATTTCGCGATACAAAATCTGCATAAATTCACGCCAGCCAATCACTTGCCGGATGAATCCCTCCAAATCATTCAATGGCACATCATGCGATTTGGACCAATCCAACACCGCATCCACCACTTCCTGAGGTGTCAGTAGACCAATGTTTAATGCGGGCGTGAGCACGGAATGATGCAACACGCCTTCCTCAGCAACCATCGCATCTTCATAGGTGCCGAAATCAACCAGGCGCTCGGCACAGAAGCGCTCCAGCCACTTCCGTGCTTGAGGGCGCGTGACGGGATAAACGAAGGGATCAACAGCGCCTGGATTATCGGGAAATCGTTGCTCCACATACTCGGTGGCTTCAGCAACCCATTCGCGATGCTGAACGGCCGGCACAGTGGGTGCCTCACGCTTTTTCGGCCACTTTTTGCGATTGTCCGCGTCAAAGCTCCACGCACCGCCAACAGGCTGATCGTCTTTAACCAGTATATCAAAGCGCTTACGCTGCTGAATATAAAACGACGCCATTCGATAGGGCGCAGATTTACCGATGATCTCTTGCCCCACGTCAGGCGGAGTCATAAACATCGGGGTCGGATCACACGTCAACTCAACATCGGCTTTATTACAAGCACGTGTGATACGACGCGTTAAAATATCATCGCAAGGATCCGCCAGTCGAAATGAAGTAAAGCCCTCTTCTACGAGCTCCTGTACATGCTGATCGGCTGTTTTATCCGGCTCATAGTCGCAATAGCGCACCTCGCGACCATTATCGCGAAGCTGTTGCGCGTACGCCTGCATTGAGGCTCGGTGCAGAATGAGCTTTTGCTTATGAAAGCTCGCCGGATAGTGTGGATCCCCAAAGAACAACGTGTCCTCGATCAGGACGACCGTTGAATCTTTGGTGATCGAAGGATGCTGATGAAAGAGCTGATGCGGGTAGATCAACGTACAGTTCACAACCCGCACTCGCTTCCGTTAGGACTTCTTTGACTCAAGGCGGGCGCGTAACTCGTCAGGGATATATTTCGAGTCCGTCCATTCTTTCTTAATTGGAGACTCTTCCCAGAGCGCGCGACTACGAGCCAACACATCGCGACGGCTCACCTGTCCCACGAGCACACCTTTTTCAATCACCGGCAGCCGGCGAAACGAATGCTTCAAGAAGATATCTGCCACGCGGAACAGATCCGCATCGGGTTCTACGGTCATCACGTCCTTCGACATATACTCGGAAACGGTTGCATTCGGCAGGCTATTGTAGGCCCCGCTGGCAAAGATGCGCAGGCAATCCTTTTCAGACAAGACACCCACCACATGACGTTCGGCATCGATCACTGTCGCGCCCGAGACTTTACTTTTCAGCAACGTCTTGATGGCTTGCTCCATATCCATTTCGGGCCGCAACGTCGTCACGGATTTCGTCATTAAATCACTTACAGTTATCGCTTCAGGCATGTCGCCCTCCTTCTTACACAACACACATGGAGGGAAATCCTCCAGTCACTTCACCTCGTTAGTTAATGCAATATACCGCCGAAACTCAAGCCAGCAATCAATCCGGTCCTGTCATAGCACAAATTAGTCCCTGCCATCAGGTTGGCTCAGGCAGATTGAACAATCTACGGGCATTCCGGGAAGTGAGCATCGCAATTTCATCGATCGGACGATCAAGATACTGGGCAATCCCTTCGCCCACATAGGAGACGAATGCCGGCTCATTTTGTTTCCCCCGCTTCGGCACTGGTGCCAGATAAGGTGCATCTGTCTCAATTAATAAGCGATCATCAGGAATAACCTTTAACACCTCACGCAGAGCATCCGACTTCTTGAAAGTGACAATGCCACTAAAGCTGATCATAAAGCCCAGCTCCAGTAGCTTCAGCGCCTGATCAGCGCCACCCGTATAGCAGTGAATCACGCCGGGCACGGCGGAGCTGCGGACATCACCATTCGGCTCACCGGGACGGTTCGCCCTACCAATCTTTGGTGCCACGGAATCATCTTCAGATGCGGCAAGGCGTGTCACCGTACCGCTCTCGCCACTCGCCGCTCGCTTTTGTGTCCGTTCGCATATGTATTCGCGTAGAAGTCGATAGGTATCCTCTTCGGCTTCGCGTGTGTGGACAACCACCGGTAAGCCAAACTCGGCCGCAACGGACAAATTTCGTTCAAATAACGCACACTGCTGCGAAGCCGTATCCTTTCCGTAGTAATAGTCTAATCCCGTTTCACCGATTCCCACTGGGCGCTCCGCATTAACCAAATCGCGCAGCAAGCCGAAATCAGGTGCACGCTCAGCTTCATCGCGGTCATAGCCAATCACCGCATAGACTTCACGATGCTCACGGGCCGTCGCAAGGGCGAGCTCATTGGCTGCTACGCTGCCGCCAATGGCAATTACGGAGCTAACCTGTGCCGTCTGCATTCTTGACCGTATTTCCGACCAAGATCCGTCCGCAACGAACGTGTCCAGATGGGCGTGTGAATCAATCCACATGTTCAATCACTTCCTTTAAGTACCCCATAGTGGGATGATCCCAACGCTCGACCAAACGGGCAACCAAACGCTCGGCTCGATCACTCGCGCCAATTTGCTGCAGGACCCTCGCCCACTTCGCTCCCACTCGAGCCGCAGTGACGGGCGATTCCGTGCGTTCAAGAATCACGCCGTACTCTCGTCCTGCGACGGGCACGAGATCATTTAAAATATACAAGTCCGCCAATCGCTCCCGTAAAATCAGGCTATCCCGCTCGCTAATACGTTGGCGCAGATATTGAAGTGCGGGATTAAAGCGACCTTGTCGTATCATGAGGTTGGCTTCGCGTAGATAAGCCCATTCGATTTCCTCACGCTCATCTTCGGCCAAATGATTGATTTGCGTCTGCAGCGAGTAACGGAACGGTCGATACAAAGGATCGCCGATAAATGTCATCTGCCATGACAACACAGGCTGACTCATGTAGATGGCATTGCCAAACGTATGACCGTAAATCAGGCGTTCTGCAAATATCTTCAAGTTGGGCGTGTAATTTAAGAACGGTTCACTCACCGCGCCCATCGAGACGGCGGTTCCCCTTTCCAATAACGGGCCGGCCCAGTAGCGATCCTCTTTTTTTAACGACACGGCGCTGGCAGAATGGATGTGATAACCGATAGCGCCTGGACGAAATCGAAAATCATCTCGCGTAAAAGGGCCTGTCACGTGTTCGGCGTACCACCCCATATAGAGCACCGCATCCTCCATCGGAAAGGATGTAGACCACAGGGCTTCGGCGTTATCGTTTACGAACTCATACCCCATCCGCGCAAAGCGTTCTTTCGCCTCACGTATCCAGTAGTCGCCCACAAAGTAACCCCCGTGCGTGAGACCTCGGGCATCGAAATACATTCGCCCCAATAGACCATAACGCTCCGCTTCCAAGGCACCGTCAATCATCTGCCTGACAATCCCCGGATTCGGCCCATCCAGGCGGGTAGCTACAATGAGATACGTGTCATCGAACTTTCGTTGTGACAGCACCTTACGGTAAAACGGGTTTGTTTTCGGGCCGGATATTGAGTACGGCGGCGCGAGCAGCAATGCCAACTCAGAATCAACGGCCGCCATGTTCTTGTAGTGAGGCTTCCCCAGATGATCGGCGAGCCGACTAACCAACCGAAATCGCGTATCGCCAATCCGTAAGGGCACGCCATACATCGAAACCAAATAGCTGACTTCGGAACGTTCCGTTAGCCAGTTGGTTTCGTGATATTCCTGTTCGCGCTCAGGCCGTTGCAGTTGGTCAATCCAACCGCCCTCACGCAGAAACTGCAACAGCGGTTCACGCAGGTCGCGGTTGAACTGCCGACGCGACATCTGCTCGCCCGTGGGTAGATCCAGCAGGCACAGGTTTTCGGCGGGGATGCTGCGCCGCTCCATGTAGTAGTGCGCCAGTTCAATCGATTTAGGCACCTTACGATTCGCTAAGACGATGACACCCCGCGTATCGATATCGCCTAAGGCCTGCACACCGCTGCTGAATAGCAATAGACCAAGCAGCAGGCGTCTTATAAAAGCGCCCCCCTGCCCGCTTACGCTACTAAACTGTGAGCTGTAATCCATCATACGGCACATCGATACCAGTCGGTAGACGCGCTTGCGTCGCTTCATGTTCAAGATCATGGCACAAATGCGTGATATAGGACTGGGACGCGCCGATTTGTTTAAGCAAATCAACGGCTTGCGGGAGACACAGGTGAGTCGGGTGCGGTGCTTCGCGGAGCGCATCCAAAATCATCACATCCACGGACTGGAATTGTTCAATCGCGATGCTGTCGAGGTCACTACAATCGGGCACATAGCCCACACTTTTCCCTGCATGACGAATGATGAAGCCATATATCGCCATCGGACCGTGAGGAACCTCAACGGGCTGTACTTCGAGCTCAGCGACTGCGACACGATCCGTTGGCGCAACCGCATTAAACTGAACTCTGGGCGCTGAGTGCTTCCAGATCGACTCGTCGATCACATAGCGGAACTTCTCACGCATCCCTTCGATCGTCGCAGGCGAGCCGTACACCGGTATCACGGCATCTTGCATGTAGCAAAAGCGCCGTAAATCATCGAAGCCAAAGATGTGATCTGCATGAATGTGCGTCAGGAACACCGCATCGACGCGAGTGACGCCAAAAGTCAGCACCTGATCGCGAAAATCCGGCGGTGTATCAATCACCACATGGGCACTGTCGGTTGCAATATAAAGGCTACTACGCCGCCGTTTATTCTTCGGATTCGAAGACAAGCAAACCGGGCACGAGCAACCGATGGCAGGAATGCCATGCGATGTGCCCGTGCCTAAGAAGGTCAGCTTCACCTAGATCAACAGGGGCGCGATCACCAGCGCAACCACACTCATCAATTTGATGAGAATGTTGATCGAAGGTCCGGCGGTATCCTTGAACGGATCGCCCACCGTATCGCCGATCACTGCGGCTTTATGCGCCTCCGAGCCTTTGCCACCAAACGCACCACCCTCGATGTGTTTTTTGGCATTGTCCCAGGCACCACCTGCATTGGCCATAAATAGCGCCATCGTAACGCCCGATACGGTAACGCCAGCTAGCAAGCCACCCAGCATTTCCGCGCCACCGGCAAAACCGACAACCACGGGCGATAAGACGCCGAGCAACGCGGGCACCGTCATCTCACGGATCGCAGACTTCGTCGCGATATCGACACAACGCGCATAATCCGCCTTGCCCGTGCCCTCCAGCAAGCCTGGGATCGTCTTAAACTGACGGCGCACTTCCTCGATCATCGCAAACGCCGCACGACCCACTGCGCCCATCGCAAAAGCGGAGAACAGGAACGGCAACATGGCGCCCAAAAACAGTCCGGCCATCACTTGCGGGTTGGTGACGTCAATCGTCATCGGCTCATCGCGTCCCAAATTAATTGTTGTGCGGAAGGCCGCAAACAGTGCCAACGCCGTCAGCGCCGCGGAACCAATTGCAAATCCTTTACCGATCGCGGCGGTCGTGTTGCCAACCGCGTCGAGTTTGTCGGTCCGGCCCCGTACCTCGCTGGGCAATTCAGCCATTTCGGCGCAGCCGCCCGCATTGTCAGCAATCGGGCCATACGCGTCGACGGCCAACTGAATGCCCGTGGTGGCAAGCATTCCGAGCGCCGCAATCGCGATACCGTAGAGGCCAGCGTAGTGATACGCCAC
>SLCI01000049.1 GCA_007125875.1 Kiritimatiellia bacterium
GAGCTGCCCGTGGTGCCGCTGTTCGAAACCATCGAGGATCTCGATCGCAGTCCCGGTATCCTGTCCGCCTTTCTTGATCATCCCATGACGATTCGAAGCAACCACTATCGCGCCGAGAAAATCGGCCAGACGAGCACGGTTCAGCAGGTAATGATCGGGTACAGCGACAGCAACAAGGATGGGGGTATTGTGGCCAGTCAGTGGGGCCTCTATCGGGCGCAGGAAAAGTTGACGCAGGTGGGGCGGGAACGTGACATGCGTATTCGCTTCTTCCACGGACGTGGCGGAACCCCTAGCCGCGGTGCCGGACCGACGCATCGTTTTCTGTCGGCCTTGCCGCACTCCGCGCTCAATGGCGAAGTCCGCTTGACCGAGCAAGGTGAGACCATTGCACAAAAGTATGCCAACCGTATCACCGCTGCCCGGAACCTGGAGTTGCTGTTGGCCGGCACCACCGCCAACACGTTTGCGGACGCGAAGGTGCCCAAACAGGAACATCCACTTGAGGGAATTATGGATGAACTCGCGAAATCGAGTCGCGACGCCTACCAGCGCTTGGTGCAGACGGAAGGGTTCTTCACTTTCTTTCGGCAGGCGACACCGATTGATGCGATCGAACAAAGCCGGATTGGTTCGCGTCCGGCACGTCGTACCGGGCAGCAGACGCTGTCCGATTTGCGTGCCATTCCGTGGGTCTTCAGTTGGAGCCAATCGCGCTTTTATATCTCCGGCTGGTTTGGTGCCGGCCGCGCGCTGGAGGCTTTGCAGGCGAGTAACCCTGCAGCCATGGAATCCTTGCGCAAGGAAGCGTTTACCTGGGCGCCGCTCTACAACCTGCTGACGAATGTCAGCGCCAGCATCTTGACGGCGGATCGCAAGATCATGAGCAGCTATGGGGCCTTGGTGGAAGATGCCGAGATTCGGGAGCGCGTGCTTTCCGTTATCTTGAATGAATTCGATCGCACGACGCGAATGCTGGAGTTGATCTTCGATGGGCCGCTGCCGAAGCGACGCCCGCGTACGCACCGATTGATGCAATTACGGCGGGAAGGCTTGAATCAGCTACATCAGCAGCAAATTGAGCTGCTGCGACAGTGGCGCTCCGGCACGCAATCGTCTCAAGAGGCCGACGCATTGCTATTGAAATTGCTGCTCTCGGTCAATGCCATTGCTAGTGGCCTGCGAACAACGGGATAATCGTACATTTCGGTCAGGCGCTGGTTTTGGGTGCGGGCATGAATTCCGCCCCTCATTCGCCGGTGCCGACGGTAGGTGTGTTTGCTCGACGGATATCGCGCTAGTGCACGATGACCCAGGCGAGCGCCACCGTGCTGACCACCGCGGTTAGTGCTTGGCGGCCAGCAATCTTCAACGCAAAACGCGCGCCGAGCTCCTTGCGGATAGTCCAGAGCGTGACGAGGCAGGCGGTGAGTGTAGAGGCGAGATAAACGAGCACGAGGACTTGCCCTGCAGAGAGCGATTGCAGCAATGCCCCTTCGCCGGTGTTGAGCACCAGCAAGCCATCTTTACGAATAATCGAAAAGATGACGCCGGGCGCGACATCGCCGGGTAAACGGAAGACCGCTAAAACGGGCGTGACGGCATCGGCTAGCCGATCTAAAACGCCGACGTAATCCAGCGCCGCGCCCACGGCGCAGATCAAGAGGAAGATGGGAATGGCCTGCAACAAAAACTGTTTGATCACAGCACGCACGCGCCACGACACCGCGCGCCACGACGGGACCTGCAGAAACGCCGCCTCGTTGAGTGGACGCGCCTGTGCACGTGATAGGGCAGGGTTCCAGATGCGTGTGTGCATCGCGCCGACGACAAACAGCATGAGCAGATACGGCGCGAATAACCACGGGTGACCCGCTACACTGAACAGCGCCAGCGAGGCGCCGATTTGGTAGCTGCATGCCGACCCGAAGGAAATCATGGATACGCAGGCCTTGCGCGTGCAGGCGGCGCAGCCGCGCGTCTGAAACACGGCCACCACGTTGCAGCCGAAGCCGGTCAACACGGGGATCAAATCACGTCCGTGTAAGCCGATGCGCCTGAGCGGACTATCGAGCGAGGCGGTGATGCGGTCTTTCAGGCCGCACTCCTCTGCCAGCGCGACACTGATACCGATGAACAGCACCACGGGGAAGGCCCAAAGAAAGGAGTACCAGCCCAGCGAGATCACGCCGTAATCACCCATCAACATGGCCTGCCAGAAGTCGGGCCATGCCGCAAACCAATTGCCCAGCGGATCAATGATCAAGGCGTCCAGCGGATCCTCCAGCGTATTAGCCAGGACGTAAGCTAAAAAGACCGGCACCGCGAACAGCGCGGCCATAAAGAAGACGGAAAGGGGGACGCCGAAAAGCGGCCGATCAAATAGACTCGCTTGCGGCACAATCTCGACCACCGACTCTTTGGCCGGCGGGATGACCGAAGTCTTGGCCACGGTGGCGCGATTGAGTGTCTCGAGCAGGTTTGCGCAATCCTCTGCCGTCATGTTTCGGGCATTGACACAACAGACCGGGATGCCCACGTCGGCTTCAATCTGTCGCGCGTATTCGAAGGCCGCTGCGGGGGCACGATCTTTAAACGTGACGGCGATGGCCACCGGCTTATTGGTCAATTCTTCCGCCAACAATTCGCTCAGCGTCTTCAGCTCGCGTTCCATATGCGTGCCGCGCACGACCCACAACATACGATCCGCTTGGGTTAGTTCAGCCAAGGCAATCAAGGTGGTCGTCGCATCATCGGAGGTTCGAATGCCCGGCAAGTCAACGACATCGGCCTCCATGCCGCGGACCGCTGCGCGCCGCACGGTGACCGTTGAGCCGCGCACATTTTGTTCGTCGCCGGTGGCCTGGCCGGTCAATGCCCGGAAGAGGGCGGATTTGCCGACCGACTCAAGCCCAGCCAGCGCGATGCCCGTACGTGTGGTCGCTGATTGGGTTGGTGCGGGTGAAAAAAGCGTGCTCATGGTATATCCTTTTCTAACTGTCTGGCGATGGCGCTTGCCACGATTGGGAAGCGGGTGCGGAATTTGTAAATGAAGCAATTCAGTTGATCGCCATGACGTACCTGTGGGCCGGCCAGAAATAATCCGGACGTGATAGTGGATTCGTCGTACTCGTTAAGCTGAATGTGCCCGTTTTCGTCCCGCCCAAATCGATCTGCAATGAGGGAGAGGCTGCCTCGAAAGCCATTGGCCAGAATTGGACGCGTGGGCGAAGGCCATTCTTTGCCCTCTGCGGTACGCGTTACATAGCCGCTGTTCGATTGAGCGACTTCGATCACCGGTGCGCTTTGCTGTAGCATCAGGCGACTGGTTTTCAGCATGCCTTGCAGGCGCACGCGGGTTTTGATGGATAGAACATCGCTTGGATCGCCTTCTGATCGTTCCCACGGGGCGCTTGGATCAAGCACCCGTACTTTGGCGCAGTGCGCAATCAGGTGGCTGGCCACATCCATGCCGCTTTCATAGCCGCCGATCACCAGAAATTCCGTGCCCTTTAATTCTGTATAGGAGCTAAGCGTCATGCTGTGAATGCAGCGTTCGCCGCCGGGAAAGGGGTTCGTATTCGGATATTGAAATTCGCCAGCGGCCCAAACCACGGTGCGGGCGTCCAGTGGCCCCGCGCTGGTTTGCAGTTGTAGCCCGCGATCGGTTTGCGTCACGCCATACACATCCACGCCGGTTTGCATCGTCAGATCATGGCGCACTGCCAATTCGCGTAAATAACGGGCGTATGCTTCGCCGGTGGGATGCTCGGCGCAAAGCCATGCCCCGGGTGAGAAGCGGCCGGTGACGGCATTTAAATCCGGGCAGCCAAATTCATGTGCGGGAAAGGAGGGCGTGATGAAGCGTGTCTGTTTGGGCCAGCGCGCGAAAGACGCGCCAATGCCATGTCGATCGATAAGTAGTGGATCGACGCCGACCTCTTTTAAGGCAATCGCGGTACCGAGCCCGGCGGGGCCCGCACCGACGATGACGCTGTCGTGGAGCGTTATCACCCGGAGACTTGCAGGGCAGGCAGGGTTGCTGGGTCGATATCCACGCCGATTAGAATGGCGACGGCATCAAAAGATTGCTCACTGCGGATCCGTTTAAGCGAAACCGAGTCCGGCCCGTCAACGCGCTGAAAGTAGATCGGGTGTTCCTCTTCCTCCACATACGCGATGCCTTTAGCGCGCAGTACCTCGGGAGGCAAATCCTGTAGATAGCGCTCCAGCGTCGCCTGCGGCATACGCTCGGGTAGGGGCACCTCCAGGCTGGCAAAGTGGTGCTCTGCATGCTGATGGTGATGGTCGTGATGATGTTGCGAGGACCCATTTATTTCTGATTCAAATCGGCGCGGCGGCAGTTGGTTAGATTGCCCCAAGAGACGATGTGCAGCCTGTGCGAGGTGATCGCTTGTAGACCAACTTAGTCTGGGGGCCAGACCTTCCACCTCTGATTCCACTTGATTGGCACGTTCTGGTGAAACCTCATCCCGGCGAGTCAATACCCCGTAACCGGCTGTTTCGACCTGTGAGCGTTCGACGCGATTGTTCCAGTGCCGCTTTTGCCAACGCTTGGCATCTACGACAACAACTTGGATCGGCAACGTGTAGAATGCGGTGGCGTCATCGGCCGTGAAGATCTCAATCAACTGCGCGGCGTCTGCTGTGCCGTTGGCTTCGATCAACATTACGCTTTCCGGCGTGAGGGGAGCGGAGCGTAACGCATCGAAGAGGGCGTCGCGCGATCCGCAACAGACGCAGGTCCCTGCGATCGGCTTTACCAGGGAGGTGTATTCTTCAAAAGAGGCCGCATCCACACGTGCATTCTGATAGTCGTTAAGAATGATGTGCGGCCGCACACCGCGCTCGATCAGCGTCGGCACCATGCTGCGTAACAGCGTGGTTTTGCCTGCGCCGAGAAATCCGGTGATCAGATAGAGCGGAGTCATTCAGAACCTTCAGTCAGGATCGTCACATTGCTGATATGCGTGATCCATTCGCGCTTAGTTCCGGCTTCTTGAATCCGGACAAAACCGCTGGAGATGCAGTATTCCACTTCAGCGGCTTTAACGGGCTCGTCGGCGCATTTGGTGCAACCGCCTTTTAAGTAAACCAAGGCGTTTTTGATGTTGTTGGTGGCGAATAGGCTCATTGGTTCTTCCTTGCGTGATGTTGAATACGACAGCACGAAGATACTTATTGATAACAAATTATCAAATACTTTTTAATCGATTTATATCGAAGATGCGGTTCAGGAAGTGCGCATGATGGAGCAAGTCTGGGAGTGGGCGGCTCAGCCCGATTGTGCGTATGGCAAAATAATTGATCTGCGCCTGGCCGCCACGCTGCACGCCCGCCGCGTACAGGAATTTGCCACCTGCAATGTCAAAGACTTTGAGGAAGCGGGATTCGCCAAAGTTTGGAATCCCTTGCTACAGGGGGCCTTTTGCAGCCCTTGAAGTCACAAAAGAATCTCTCTCACAGCGCCCACGTTACGGTGGCGATCACATTTCGACCCGGCTCATTGACGCCGGAACCATGGATGCGATAGTCCTCGTCGAACAGGTTCTCGATCGCCATATTCAGGGTCAGGTCCGGCGTCACCATGAGGCCGGCGCGTAGCGTGGCGATGGCATAACCGGGGGTGCCGCCCTCTGGTATCCGTTGCGTGTCGCGTCGGTCGCCATCAGATAGGCGGTCGGCCTTGGCGGCAAAGTCGCCGACGGCTTCGAGCCAGTAGCGACCGGTGGTCGTTTGCCAGCGCACGCCAACATGCGCCGTGGGAGGCATGATGCGGCTGATGTACTCGCGTTCGCGGGTCTTTTCGCCAGCGCTGGTGAAAACATCCGCCTTGCCTTCCTGCCATGATCCACTTACCCAGGCGCTCCATTGGGGGTGGCCGCGCCAGTGCAGGACCGCTTCCGCGCCCTGCACATAGCCGCCGCCGGCATTGGATTTGGTGACTTCCCGGAATCCGTCGCGCTCTCGGCCGGTAGCTGTTTTGACGATAAGTCCGTCGATCTGTGTGTAGTAATAACCAAGCTGGACGACCCAGTCGCGCGTCCGGCTTTTCCAGCCGATTTCGTAGGTGAGGAATTCTTCGTTGTCCAAACCCGGGGCAGGGATCTCGATTTCATCGCTGCGCGCCACACCGAAGCTGGTCAGGTCGTGAATGGTGGGTGCGCGGAATCCCTGCGACAACCCGGCATATACGACATGGCGTCGGTCCTCGGTCAGTGGTACCAAGAGACGTGCGGAGCCGGTGATCGCATGCCATTGCTCGTCGAGCGAAATCGGTTTCCCGGTGGCCGGATCCTCGACCCGTCGTGCATCGGCGCGGGCGTAGGTATAGCGCGCCCCCAGCACGAGGTCAGCGAGATCATTGCCGAGGGTGGTGGTGTTCTGGGCAAACACGCCGGCCAGGTCAAAATACGCATCCGCCGCCAGCGGCCCCTGCAACCCGATCCGGGTTGGCGCGCCGTCTGGACCGATGTCCCGGTCGAAAGACGTGACACGATCTCGATAATAATCGGCGCCGTAAATCAGTGTGCCTCCCGCATGGGTGCTTTGCAGTTGCATCGCCGCGCCGTAGCTTTCGACATCGAACCCGTCCACCGTGCGGCGACCATCGCTGCGCACCCGTTTCCGTTCCTCATCATGCGCATGCCGCGACACGGTGAGCTGCATCTGATCGACCTTGGCAGAGGGCTCGTTCAGATCGAGGCGGAGATAGGTCAAGTCGCGGCCCTGGTCGAATCGGTGAACTTGTTCATCGCCATGTTCCAATCCCTTCCAGTCGATCTCGCCAAACACCGTGCGGTGCGTCCGCCAGGCGTCTGCCTGTCGCACCGATTGATGCGCCAAGGTCACGGTGGCGTCGTCTGACAGAAAGTATTGAATTTTACCGTCGGCGGCCCATTCATCGTAGCCGGTCTTGCGCTGGCGTCCGACCCGGCGGCCGCCCTGCACATCGCCGAACTCTTTCCAGGTAAATCCGCCGGTCACGCCGAGTTCCGGGGTCGGCCGAGCGACGGTGCTCCAGCGGCCGATATGCGACCGCTCCGCCGTCGCCCCGCGATACAGCAGGGTGGTATTCCATTCCGGCGCGCCGGTCCAATCCGGTGCGTCCGGGGTGAGGGCGTTCAAGACACC
>SLCI01000092.1 GCA_007125875.1 Kiritimatiellia bacterium
AATGTTATACACAGGGCACCAAAATTTCAAGCCCACATAATTTCAGTTCCGGGCGCTATGATAATCGCATTTGATGAACCGCGTATTTGCGTAACATAATTTTTTGTAGTCAACAATTTGAGTTGAGCACGAGTTGTGGGAAAAAAGCGCTATGCGCGGTCATGCTCATCGCTGCCATACCGAACCAGCGGGGGCGGGGCTTCTGCTATTGGCCTTCGGACTATGTGGCCGTCTAAGGTGTTGGGTCGTCATGGGAGAATCTCGCGTTTTTTGATTTCCAAACCAACTTGGTGCGCGCGGTACATTCCTTTGCGGCTGGGCCCGCCGCTTGCGAGCTCCGCATTTCGGGATATGAGATGAGTGCCGTCGTAAGCGTTAGTTAAAGTGCGGCAATGCGCGAACCACTGCTTTTGTCGGTTGTGCGCGATAACGAGCGTCTTCTTTTTCGGGTTTATTGTCAGGAATTGCTGATCTCATCGTACCAATAGATGTGCGCACATTCACAAACAACAACACATGAACGGAGATAAGATATGAAGAAGTTTATTGCTACCCTCGCTGTTGCTGCCGTCACAAGCAGTATTGCATTCGCGTACGGTGAATCAGAAGAAGCGGCGCAAAATGATATTGTCGATACCGCTATTGCGGCTGGATCATTCAACACACTGGTCGCTGCTGTACAAGCTGCTGACTTAGTCGATGTATTGAAGAGTGAGGGGCCATTCACGGTCTTCGCGCCGACCGACGAAGCGTTTAGTCAGTTGCCGGAAGGTACCTTGGAAAGCCTGCTCGAGCCTGAAAACAAAGCCACCCTCCAAGCTATCCTGACGTACCACGTGGTTGCGGGGAAGGTTATGGCCGCCGATGTGGTTGGATTATCCTCAGCCGAGACGGTGCAGGGACAGGCCATCACGATCGGTGTGAGTGACGAGGGCGTCACGGTTGACAACGCATCGGTGATCGCCACCGATATTGAAACCAGCAACGGAGTCATTCACGTCATCGATGCCGTAATTTTGCCGGGCGAGTAATCGCGTCGCGTTAGTAGAGACAAAAATGGGCGACCAATTCGGTCGCCCATTTTTTATCTACTGAATGTGCTTCTTTCGGGCGACAACCACTCACGGCAAGGCGATGCGATAAAACTGACCGTCGCTGCTGGTGTAATTCGTGATTGTTATCGTGTCATCAATCTCGATGCGATACTCGAAATCAGCATGAACAAAGGTGAAGATTCCGTTTAGCGCTAGGCACATACCAATGATGAGTTGCTTCATCACGACCTCCTTTTACTGATTGTCCTCAGTTGTTTTTGGCGCTCAGGACACTGGTGGGCCCGGAGGGACTTGAACCCCCGACCAGAGGATTATGAGTCCCCTGCTCTGACCAACTGAGCTACGGGCCCGTGACACAGTGTGGCGTGATAGTGGGATAAAGAGCGGGGGAAATCAACTGTTGTGTGCCTTTAGTTGTTTCCGTACGCGGCGCTGTTCTTCTCGAATCAGATTGTGCATGGCGCGACTGACTTCTTGGCGCATCGCTTCGTCGGGTGGCAGTGCGGGGTCGATGACGTGCTCGCCGGTCCACCAGAGGCGCAGGCGGGTGGTCCAGCCGAGCCGATAGCGGCGCAGGGCCTGTAGCTCACGGCGAATGCGCGGCAGATGGAGTGGGGGACTACGCCGGGTCCCGATCCGGATGGCCTCATGATAGGCGCGGGCGGCGGCGCGGTAATGGTGCTGGCGAATCAGGCAGCGGCCGCGATAGTAATGGGCGAGAATATTGAGCGGCGCGAAGACGAGGTATTGCTCGAAGATGGCGCGGGCGGCGGCGGTGTGGCCGGTATAGAAGCGGGTCTTGCCTTCGCGGAACAGGCAAAAGCGATCGGTGCGCTCGATATCGAGCATCAGCGTTTGGAGCGTGGTATTGCGCGGGATGGTGTTGCCGACGATGAGTTCTTCGAGGATGTCGTCGGCGTGTGTATCCAGAATCGCGGCTTCCTCTTGCCAGTAGGCGGGTGCGGGCGGCGGTGTGTCATCCGTGAAGGTGAAGGCGGTGCGGCGCTGGTCGTAGGCGGCCCGTTTAAGGGGATCGGAGAGGACATCGAACGCTTCGAGAATGGCCTTGAAGGCTTCCGATTTGGCGGGGTCGCCACCGAAATGATCGGGATGGGTGGCTTTGGCCTTTTGGTAGTAGGCGCGTTTTAGTTCGTCGAACGTGCAGTCGGGACGGATTCCCAGTCGCTGGTAGTAATCCGTCATGCGGGATCGCTAGAAATTAAGGCAGAAGGGGCAGGTGAAGCGTTTACTGGTGGTGAGCAGGCGAATGCGCTCGGCCATTTCGGGGCCAAGATCGAGGAACTTGACCCAGACGCGGTAGCGTTCCTGAACGCCGTCTTCTGCGCAGCATTGTGCGACA
The DNA here is from genome assembly GCA_007125875.1 of Kiritimatiellia bacterium. Taxonomy (GTDB): domain Bacteria; phylum Verrucomicrobiota; class Kiritimatiellia; order SLAD01; family SLAD01; genus SLAD01. The sequence goes on from SLCI01000092.1 coordinate 2,416, forward strand.
AGCCCGGTGCAGGCGACTTGGTCGCAGGTACCGTTTTCACTGGGGAGATCGAGCGTGAAGTCGATCAGTTGGCATTCTTTAATGGGCTTACACGTGTAAAGTTGGACGCCGAGGGGACAGAATTGGAAGGTATCCGGTTGTTTCATGGCCTCGTCGTCATCACAATAGACGAGGACTTCACTTTCGGGGACGAAATCGATTGATTCGAGGGTATCTGCTTTTGCTATCACGCCAACATTCCTTGCTTCTTTTCTCCACAACAACCCAATCAGGCACGATGTCAGAAGCTACGTCCAGCTTCCGGCAAAGTCAAATGCCCGCTGCACTATCTCATGTGCCGTACCATCACGATGCCGATGACCAAGAAGATCAGATTCGGTGTCCAGACGGAGAGCCAGGGCGCGATGATCTGCTTTTTCCCCATCGCCATGCCTAAATTGATAAAGACGTAATAGGAAAAGAAAAGTACGAGCGCCAAAATGATCCCGCGCAGGGCGCCTTTGCGTCCGGTATGGGCGCCCATCGGCAGGCCGAGCAGGGTGACCACGAGGCAGGTCCAAGGCATGGCGAGTCGGTAATGCAGATCGACGGAATGCCGGGCGAGAGCCTCTTCCGAGATATGTTGGTGCGCCCGCTTAAAGGCCAGCAGTTCGCGCGAGGAAAGAAATTCGGGATCTTTGGTGACGTTGATAAAGTCGCGCGGTTGTTCGTTAAATTGATCCATCATCATCATCGATACCGTACGCGGCGCGCCCATCGGGTAGCCGCGCTGGTCCAGTTCCTGGGCTGTGACATCGAAAAACCACCACTGACTGCCATCCCATTGGCCCCTGCTCGCAATGATCCGTTGACTGCCGGTATCGCCCTCGTGCTCTTGATAGACCTCGATCCGACGCATGTCATAGGTCTCGCGATCAAATTCGCCGATAATCCAGTCGCGCCGTTCGCGCGGGTTTTTGAAGGGCAGGTTCTGGGTCACGAAAAAGGAGATTTCACCATCGTGCGTCTCGGCGCGGACGAACTGGTCTGTCCAATAGGCAGACCAAGGGGCGAGGGTTTCGTTGACGATGCCGACAATCAATGTTGCGCTCAGGCCGATTCCGATGATGGGAACCATCAAGCGGTACAAGCTGATGCCGCTGGCGCGCATGGCCGTTAATTCGTTGCTGCGCGTGAGCGAGGACAGGCCATAGAGAACGGCCAGCAACAAAGAGATCGGCACAATGAAGATGAGAATGGACGGCAAGAGATTGAGGTAGAACCGCAGGATTTTTGGAAAGGGCGTGCCGGCCTCGATAAAGTCCGACAGATTGCTGAACAGGTCGAAGATCACGAACAGCATCAAGAAGGCCAGCAAACAATAGGTCAGCGGCACCAGTGCGTTCTTAAGGATATATTTATCGACCAGCTTCATGCGGCAGTCAGCGTACTGCTTCGACGGACGAAAAACAAGTGAAGTGAAGGGGGGGGCGCCCGCCGCCCGCCGTTGCTGTTAGAGCAGACATGGATGGATGCGTGACGAATGACGAATGGCAACGGATCAGGCTGGCGGTTGTTGCTTTTAGGGCCGCCGTGAGGCGGTTCATCCGTGGCGCACTCATTGGCCTATCGCCTGACGGCGACCCTAACCAACGGGTTGCCTTCCCAGAGCATGCTTAGATGTGGTTATGCAGACGATGAAGGCGACAGAGAATGTTGAAGGATGGGGCGCGAGCGTTGGGTATGCACCAAAATCCATTCTTGAGATTTACAATTCCGTTTATCCAGTGCATGTTAAAGACCTGTCACATTCACAAAGGTTCGGAAAAATCATGCGACACATTAAATCCCTCAGCTTCGCGCTGCTCCTGTCTGGCCTCATTTTTGGCGTCAGCTCCGGCTGCCGTATTAGTTCGTCAGACTCTGTTTCCCGCAATGTGGGAATCAACATAGCGGGCGTCTACCGAGGTGCCAACGGAAATTTGGTGCAGAGCAACACCGGGGCTCCAATTCGGGAGCTGAACGTGATTCAGGATGGCAGCCGCTTGCAGGCCATTGATAACAACGGGCTGATGTTCCGCGGTAACATCGGTAGCGTGGAAGGCACGGGCGGCGAGCGCTCAGCGTCCTTCACACTCGAAGGACTGACCTCTTCCGGAGCCGAGGGCATTATCTCGGGCACGATCCGAGTTTCGGGCGATACCGCGAACATGACCGGTACGTGGGCCGAGCCGTCTCTATTTTCTACCGTGTCAGGCCGGGCCTCCATTAGTGGGCAACAGCCGGAGATTGGGAACGGCAATGGCTCGGCAACGAATAATGTTGGCACAAATGGAGTGCCGGCCGCCGCTGGCGGGGGCTGATGACATCCTGTGCAGCCCATCCTCTTTGAGTCTAGCTGGATCACGATTCACTGGTACGGCGTACTTTTTGCCGGTGGCTTTCTCGTAGCAGCAATTCATTGGACATGGATGGGGCGTCGGTTGGGGCTACCACCCGGTATCGGCGTCGAGTTGTGTGTGTGGGTGATCGTGGGCGGTGTGGTCGGTGCACGCACGGCCTTCGTGCTCGCAAATTGGGGCGTATTCAGCGAAGACCCCAGCCTTATCCTTCGGTTTAATCGCGGTGGCCTGATCTATTATGGTGGCTTTTTGGGGGCTTCGCTCGCCGCCTTGCTGCTGGCGGGATTGCGTCGCATGCCGTGGCGGTTGATGGCCGACTTCGGGATCAGTGGGGTGCCGCTGGGTCACGCGATCGGCCGCCTGGGCTGTTTCATGAATGGTTGTTGCTATGGCGCGCTGAGTGATGGCTGGTGGGCGGTACGGCTGGGCAGCGATTGGCGTTATCCGGTGCCGCTATTCGAAGCCACGCTCAACCTCGCTGTTTATGTGGTGCTTCTGCAATTGATGCTGAAACGACACCGACAAGGACGCGTGTTTGCGATGTATTTGATGCTCTATCCGGCGACCCGGTTCGGTCTGGAATTTTTGCGCGGCGATGAGCGACTGACGGGGCTGTGGCTCAATGCGGCTCAGGAACTAAGCCTAATTTTTATTGCGATGGGGGCCGCGCTGTGGGTCTTGCTTCCCAAGCAGCGCCACTCCGCTCGAAGTCATGGATGCGGAATATAGAGTTGGTGATACGGACGCGGGTGAGCGCTTGGATGCCTGGTTAAGGCGCCAGCTTGAGGAAGTCTCGCGTTCGCGTATCCAACAATGGATTAAGGACGCCTGTGTAACCGTTAACGGCGAGACAGTGAAACCGAATGTTTCGCTTAAGCCGGATGACCTGATTACGGTTCGTCCACCGCCCGTCAAGGAAGTCACCTTAATGCCCGAGGCGATCCCCTTGGACATTTTGTTCGAGGATAGCGAGGTTCTAGTGCTGAACAAGCCCGCCGGCTTGGTGGTTCATCCCGCAGCGGGGCACGATAGTGGCACGCTGGTCAATGCGCTACTCCATCACTGCAAAGATTTAACCGGAATTGGCGGCGAACTGCGGCCGGGCATTGTGCATCGTTTGGATAAAGACACCAGTGGCCTAATGATTGTGGCAAAAACCGAGGCCGCGATGGCGGGATTGAGCCACGACTTCAAAGAGCGTCGGGTCACCAAGCACTACTGGGCCTTGGTGCGCGGCGTGGTGCAGCCAGAATCTGGGCGGATCGAGACGTTGATCGGGCGGGATCCGCATCACCGCAAGCGCATGAGCGCACGCGTCGAGCGCGGTCGCACTGCGCGCAGCCAGTATGAGACGATCGAATCGCTCGGCGAGGCGACGCTGTTAAATGTGTTGATCGAGACCGGGCGGACACACCAAATCCGCGTGCACATGGCACACTTGGGACATCCCATTCTTGGGGACAGTGAATACGGGCGTGCTCGGAAATTGGCCGACGGGACTGAAGTGCCGCGCCAGATGTTGCATGCGCGGAGTCTGGCACTGCAGCATCCCGTGACCGGGGCGGACTTGGAGTTCAGTGCACCGCTGCCGGATGATTTTCGGGAAATCATCCGGCTTCTGCGCGAGCGCAAGCCGCCGTCTTAAACTTTCGCTCCGGCGACACAAGGTCGCCGGGGGCGTTTTGCTGCGGGCGTCTTCTTTCGCGACCCCTTCGGACTTGTGCCATTGATCACCCTAATCGCCGGGGACGTGTTGGGGGCGACCCCTGCGGGCTTGTCCCGCAGGTGAGCAAAGTTTGAACCAGACTCAATGCAACGCCTTTAGATCATACTCACTAAAGCTTCCGACATAAAACTCCTCCTGCCACAGCCGCAACCCTTTTACCGCAGCTGTGGCATTCTGCAATCCGATCCCAATCTCGATCGGTGATAGCTCGGGATGTCCGCGTAGCGCCACGTGAATATGGTCCGGCATGATCGCTACCGCTCTGACAGAGCAGCCTGTTTCTCTCGGGTTTTCGACCGCGACTTCGCGCAATTGCTTTAGAAAGTCTGTGCCGCCCATACGGTATCGGTCAGCTGTGACCAGCACGATGTGGAGGTTATACCAATAGCGTCCGCTGCCGGTTTCGGCGGGCTCGGCCAAATCCACCGATGTATCCTCGCAGGCCACTTTGGCCAGCATGGCGCGATATTTTGGGTCTGCTAGGTCGACGTGACGCAATTGATTTCGCAGGTAACCGCTCACGACTTTGCTGAGATTGTGCCCCACAGCGCGCATAGCGATCTTGCGACTAAATGAAACGGATCGGTCCGCTTTTCGATAGGCGTGCTGGAGTCGACCTTTGACGCGTTGTG
>SLCI01000249.1 GCA_007125875.1 Kiritimatiellia bacterium
GCCGCCGCCTTCAACGAGGGGTTGATACGCTCGACGGACATGATCGATTGCGAACAAGGGCGTTGGTATTATCAAGGGCGTCCGCTGCGTGATTATCGTCCGCACGGCGTGTTGTCGGTCGCCGACGTGTTGCAGAAGTCCAGCAACATCGGTTCCGCCAAGATTGCGTTGATGATGACGCCGGCCACCTTGGAAGGGTATTTGCGCGATTTTGGTACAGGCCGGTTAATGGGCATTGATTTGCCCGGCGAAGAGGCGGGCATTCTGGCGCCGCGTTCGCGCTGGTCGGGGATTAGCGTGACCCGGATCGCGATGGGGCACGAGGTCGCCGTCACGGCGCTGCAGCAGTTGGCGCAGGTCAACGCGATCGCGAACGATGGTTTTCTGATGAAGCCGTATGTTGTACAGCGCGTGCAAAGTCGCGATGGGGTGATCATTCGCGAGAATGAGCCCAAAGTATTGGGCCAACCGATTCGCTCGGATACCGCTGCCTTGATGCGCGAGCTGATGGTGCGCGTGACCGAAACCGGCGGCACCGGGCGACAGGCGGCGATGGAAGGGTATCGCGTGGCCGGCAAGACCGGGACCGCGCAGAAGCCCATTCCCGGCGGTTACTCGGACCGCTTGAACATTGCCTCGTTCGTTGGCTTTTTGCCGGCGGATGATCCCGAAATCAGCATGGTGGTTGTCTTTGATGAGCCCTTGCCACTGCGGACCGGTGGCGCAGTGGCTGCTCCTGTTTTTCGTCGCATCGCAGCGGATGCGGTTCGTTATTTGGATATTCCCGCTCAGAGCGGTGAGCTAGCACGTGGAGGAAGCGTCTTGTGATTTTAGGACCTTTGATGATGGATACTATACAATTAGGAACAATGGCGGAGGCACTGGACAAAGTGTTACCCTTGCCCGCGCACGCCGCGATTGAAATTCGCGGGTTGGCATATGACTCGCGTCAGGTGAAACCGGGATTCTTGTTCCTGGCGTTGCCCGGCCAGCAGCGCGATGGCGCCGAGTACATTGACGACGCGTTGCAGCGGGGAGCGGTTGCGGTTGTTGGCGAGAACGCGCTGGCCTTGCGGCATGTGCCCTATATACAGGTGTCGAACGCCAGGGACGCGATGGCCCGGATCGCGAAGCTATTCTTTCGCAATCCGTCCGCCGGTCTGAACACCTTTGGCATTACCGGCACAAATGGAAAAACAACCACCGCCTTTATGCTGCGCAACTTGCTGGAGGCGGGTAGCCAGTCGACCGGGCTGATCAGCACGATTCGCTATGAGATCGGTGAGCGCTCCATTCCCGCGAATCGTACCACGCCGGAATCGCCGGACTTGAACGCGATGCTGCAGAAGATGGATCGGGCAGGCTGCGACAGCGTGGTGATGGAAGTATCGTCGCATGCGTTGGATCAACATCGCGTCGACGGGCTCGATTTTGATGTGGCGATCTTTACCAATCTGACGCGCGATCACTTGGATTATCACGAAAGCATGGAAGCGTATTTTGCGGCCAAGCAAAAACTCTTCCTGCAGTTGGGTACGGGCGCGAAGCGCGGTGCGGCCATCATCAATCGCGATGACCCGTACGGTCGCCGTTTGCATGAGCGCCTGCAAGCGCAGCGGCCCGACGTGCCGTGCTGGACGTACGGCCTTGATCCCGCCGCCGATATCTACGCCGATGAAGTCGTCTATGATGAGCAGGGCACAACCTGCACGGTGCATTCGCCGTGGGGGAGTGGGCCCTTGCGGATCAACATGCTGGGCCGCTTCAATGTGCTGAATGCCTTGGCTGCGCTGGCCGCTGCGGCTATTCAGGGCGAAACAATGCCGGATCTATTGCAGCGGTTTGCGTCGTTGACCGCTGTGCCGGGCCGTTTGGAACGCTGCTCGCCGGTCAATCATCCCTTTCGGGTCTTTGTCGATTACGCTCACACCGACGATGCGTTGGCGCAAGTGTTGCATGCGTTGCGTCCGACCACGGCGGGCCGTCTGATTACGGTGTTCGGTTGTGGTGGCGATCGTGATACTTCCAAGCGCGCCGCGATGGGCGCCTTGGCTCGGGACGGCGCCGATTATGCCGTGATCACGTCTGATAATCCGCGTTCCGAGGATCCGAATGCAATCGCGACCGCCATTGCGGCAGGGCACGGCGAGGCGTCGCGCTATGAGATCGTATTGGATCGCGCCTCGGCGATTGCGCATGCCTGCGCCTTAGCGGAACCGGGCGACACGGTGGTGATTGCAGGGAAGGGACATGAGACGTATCAGGAAATTGGCCAGACCATTATCCCGTTCAGCGATAGTGAGGTGGCGCGTCGCCTACTGGAGCCAGGAGTGTAAGGCATGGTGCGCTTTGATCCAGCCGATCTAGCGTCCTGGTGCGGGGGAACCTGGCAGGGCCAGCCGCCAATTTCCTTGGCGGGCGTGAGCCATGACACGCGTTCGTTGCAGGCGGGCGCACTCTATGTCGCGCTGCGCGGCGAGCAATTCGATGGCCATGATTTTGTATCGAACGCGCGGGTGCAACGCGCCGGTGCCGCGTTAGTCAGTGCAGACGCAGTTCCGCACATGCACCGGGATCTGCCCTTGCTGGTTGTTCCGGATACGCGGCGCGCGTTGATTGAGTTGGCGGCGGGACATCGCCAGCGTTGCGCGGGTGAGTATATTGGCATTACCGGTAGTGTCGGGAAGACCAGCGTCAAAGAAATGACCGCCGATGTGCTGGCACATTTGGGGCCGGTCACACGTACATGGTCCAACTGGAACAATGATATTGGGCTACCGCTTTCGATGCTTCGGATGAATCCACAGGACGCGTTCGGCGTGTTTGAGGTGGGCATGAATCATCCCGGCGAGCTGGCACCCTTGTGTGCATTGTTACAGGCGCAGCGGGCCATTATCACGCCGATCGGGCCGGTTCATCTGGAACACTTTGATAGCGTGGCCGCGATTGCAGAAGAGAAGGCGACGCTACTGAAGTCTTTGCCGGAAGAAGGGCAGGCGATTCTATCCATTGATGATCCGTGGTACGAGGTGCTGCGAGAGCGCACGCAGTCGCGCATAGTGCGCGTCTCGATATTAAGCCAAGATGCTGATTATTATGCTGAGGCGGATACGAGTACTCTGAGCGAGCTTTCTGTTTGCGAGCGACATACGGGCGAGTGTTTTTCGTATCGTTTACCATTGCCAGGACGTTACGTTGCGGATAATGCCATACGCGTGATTGCGTTGGCGCGGGAACTGGGATTGTCGCCGGACGTGATTGCCCATGCGTTGAGTGGCTATCAGCCGCCCGCAATGCGTTGGCAGCGTCATGACGTGCAGGGCGTGTCCTATATTAATGATGCGTACAATGCCAATCCCATGAGCATGCGTGCCGCGATTGATGCCATGCAGGAAATGGCCGTTGACGGGCAACGCTGGTTGGTGCTGGCGGGCATGTTTGAGTTGGGTGCGCAGGAGCGCGAAGAGCATGAAGAGTTGGGGCAATACATCGCTCAGTTTCCTTGGGCCGGTGTAATCACGGTGGGCCGTCATGGTGAGATGATTGCCGAAGGGCTCAAAGCTGCGCAGTCACGAGCCGACATGGCGCTGATGGTTTGTACGGATCATCAAGAGGCCGGTCGTTATTTAAAGGAGCGGGTGCAACCCGGCGACGTCGTATTGTTAAAGGCATCGCGCGGCCAGCGATTGGAGCGGGTGCTGGAAGAGGTTTAACGATTTATGCTGTTCTACTTACATCTATTGACCGAGTGGTTCTCCCCACTGCGCATTTTCCAGTACATCACCGTGCGAGCCTTTGCTGCGGCGGGCACAGCGTTTATCATCGGTATGGCGTTTGGCCCGAGTATGATCCGTTACTTGCGCCGACTCAAGGTCGGGCAACAAGTGCGGGCGCAGGCTGAAGTTAAGCAGCTGTACGAGTTGCACGGCCGGAAGGCGGGAACCCCGACGATGGGCGGTCTATTGATTATGCTGGCTGCGGGCGTCTCGACGTTGCTTTGGGCGATGCCCACCAATGGCTTTGTGCTGATTGCACTGAGCACGTTCATCTATATGGGGTTGGTCGGCTTTGCGGATGATTATTTAAAGGTCAAACGCAAGCAGTCGAAAGGTTTGGGAGCACGCCAAAAGCTGATCTTGCAAGGTGTCTGGGCTTTGGGCGTCGTGTTAGTGCTCTTGAATTGGAGCGCCACCGCCGAAATCTCACGCCAACTGATGATTCCCTTCGTCAAAGATCCGGTGATTCAGAATATTGGTTGGGCGGGGGCCTTGCTGTTGGTGCTGGCGGTGCTGGTGGGCTGCACGAACGCCGTAAATCTGACCGATGGACTGGACGGTTTGGCGATCGGTTGCACCAACACCGTCGCGGCGGCTTACCTGGCCATGTCGTATGTGGCCGGCCACGTAATCTTTGCAGGGTATCTGCAAGTGCCGTATGTGGCGGATAGTGGCGAGTTGGCCGTGTTTTGCGGTGCGCTGCTCGGTGCAGGATTGGCTTTTCTTTGGTTCAACTCGTATCCCGCCAAAGTATTTATGGGGGATACCGGCAGTCTGGCTTTAGGAGGTGCGATTGCGATTGTTGCGATTCTGATCAATCAAGAGCTCACCTTGCTCTTTGTTGGTGGAGTCTTCGTGATGGAGGCGGTTAGTGTCATCATTCAGGTGGCCTATTACAAGCGCACCAAGAAACGTTTTTTCCGCTGTGCGCCGATACATCATCACTTTGAGTTGATAGCCAAAGAGAATGCCGAGCGTGAGGGCCGTCCGCCGGGCCTGATTGAGACCACCATCACCACGCGCTTGTGGATTGTTTCCATTATCTTTGCCCTGATCGGATTGGCCACGCTGAAGATTCGCTAATGAAGACGTATCGCACAGCCTTGATCCTCGGTGCCGGCTTAAGCGGACTGGGGGCGGCTCGCCTTTTGGCATCGGAAGGCACGCAAGTGACCGTTGCCGATCAGCGACCGGCGCAAGAGATCGCGGACGCGGTGAGGCAGCTGGTTGAGTGGAAGGTGGGCATTCATGTAGGGCAGGACCATTTACCGTGGAGCGCCTTCGAGTTGTGTGTTGTGAGTCCGGGATTCGCGATTGATTCCGACTGGGTGCAAGCCGCCTATGCGATATCGGCGGAGGTCATGTCTGAGCTCGAACTCGGCTGGAGCCGTCATCAAGGGCGCACCTTGGCGGTTACCGGGTCAAACGGCAAAAGTTCCGCCGTCAAATGGTGCGCAGACGCCTTAAAGATGAGCGGCCAGCAGGTGGCATTGGCCGGCAATTACGGCCGATCGGTTTGCGAGGCTGTTTTGACCGAGCCGAACCTGGACTGGCTCGTGCTGGAGGTCAGCTCCTTTCAGTTGGAAACCGTTTCACACTTTCGCCCGGACATTGGGATCCTGTTGAACTTTTCAACGAATCATTTGGATCGACACGGCACCATGGAAACCTATGCCCGGATGAAAGGGCGGCTGTTTGCGCAGATGACCGATCAAGACGTGGCGTTGGTTCCTGCCAGCGAAGTCGAGCCATGGCGCGGCCGTGCCGGGCCCGCAAACCCGCGCTGGATCACGTTTGCCGCGTCATCCGATCCTGCCAGCGCCGATTACACGTTTTCAGCTGGGTATGTCCATCACGGGGATCGTGTCGCTGCAGATTTGCGAAAGACCTATTGGGGCGAAACCGGCTCCGCAGCTTCGGCCGCCGCGTTGGTTGGCGCATTTGAGGCAGCTGGCTTGGACATCGCTGCGCTCGTAAGCGCTGCGACAGCATTCGAACCGTTACCTTATCGTTGCCAACGGGTGGGGCAGGTGAATGGTGTCGTCTTCGTTAATGACTCGAAGTCGACCAACAGCGCGGCCATGGCGCATGCGATCGAGCGTATGACGGGGCCTGTCCGATTAATCGCGGGCGGAGTCCCGAAGGAACCATCTTTCGAAAATCTCAAAACATTACTGACAGCGAAGGTCGAATCCGTATATCTTATCGGGCAAGCAGCAGAGTTGATGTTTTCTGACTGGTCCGATCAGGTGCCCTGCAAAAAAGCAGAGACCTTGGATGAGGCCGTTACGTTCGCTGTACAGGAGGCTCAGCCGGGAGAGGTGATTCTTTTTTCGCCCGGTTGTGCGAGTTTTGACCAGTACGCGAATTACGAAGTGCGCGGGGATCATTTTACCCGCTTAGTTGAGGCCGAGATCAGCAGGGAGACGTCATGAACGATAAGCAGTCATGGAGAGTGATGATGGAAACACGTTTTGAAGATCGCAAAAAAATACAGACGCCGACGCTAGTCGCAACCATTGTCGGGTTGCATATCGTAGCGGTCGGCTCGATCGTTTTTATTCAAGGATGCGAGACGGCGCGGCCGATGCCGGAGCCGCCGCCCGCACCGGTCATGCCGGAAGATACCGCGGTGACTGATCCAGTGCCTCCGGTTACGCCTCGTCCAGAGCCAGTCTTTCAGCCGCCGGTCACGCGTGAGCCGCGTCCCGAAACGGTGCGTCCGGAGGATGCCAAAACCTACACCGTGCGGTCGGGCGATTCGCTATCCCGCATTGCGTCACGGCATGGTGTCGAAATGACAGAGATCATGGCCCTCAACAATATTGCGAATCCTGATCGAATTGAAGTGGATCAAGTGTTATTGCTGCCCGCCCATGCACGGGTCCGTTCAGACGCACCCGCAGCCCGCCCCGCAGCGACGCCACCGCCGAGCAATGGTGACACCTACACGGTGCGTTCGGGAGATGCGCTTTCTCGTATCGCTGTACGGCATGGTGTTTCGTTGGAGGATTTGATGGCCGCGAACAACATCACGAATCCGGATCGCATTATCGAAGGTCAGCGTTTGGTCATTCCGGCTGGCGGCACCGCGCCCACACCTGAACGAACAACTTCCGAGCCGGCCCCGCGTGCTCCGACACCGCGTGCCACTTTCTTGCCGGCGGACGAAGCGGACGCGCCGGAAATCGAAGAGGACGCAGAACCCGAAGAGGAAGTGACGCCCAGCGCGCCTTCCGCATCAACATTGGGTGGAGAAACGGAATCGTTTGTTTACACCGTTCGCCCAGGCGACACCTTAGAAGGTTTGGCTCGCGATTATTCCGTGCTCGTCGAAGACATTCGCGCACTCAATAACTTGCAACC
>SLCI01000176.1 GCA_007125875.1 Kiritimatiellia bacterium
AACCGCGCGGGACCCGCTCACGGCGCTTCGGCATTCTTCATCAATGGCGATTCTCCAATGGAATGGGGCTATCCGCCGTCGATGAGTGCTCCTTTGAGCACGCTAAGTGGTTCACTGCGCTATCGAGATGTGATCTTCCCACCAGGAACGCCACTTGAGGTGCGTTATAAGTTTAGCGCACTCCTAACAGGAACAGGGACCAATAATTACGAAGCCGTACGTCTGGTCAATTACTCCGATGCGGCCCGTGTAATTACTCTGGACACCAACCTCTTCGTCGATGGCGTCATGTATGTGACCAACTTTCTAGGCGCGGCTGCCGGTCCTTTGCGCGAAGGAGGCGAAGGATTTGATGCACTGTATGCAGATACAGATCGTGGCGATGCCGGCGTCCGTCAGCGAACAAGCATTACCTTCCAATTGGATCTTTCTGAATACGATTGGGAGAACTTTGAGCGCGTGCTTATCCAGGGCAGCGATCCATTGAGAGGTTTCAACTCTACTGATTTGGGACTGGCTGATTGGGCTGGTCAAGCAGCCATAGGATGGAGTGTGGGGGGGCTGACCATGACCAATGCCGGCGGTGGTCTATTCACAAGGACATGGGCTCTCTCGAATGATGGTTTCGATGCAACATTGGTACCAAACTTTCCTAATGCATTGGTCAGTGGCTCGATCGGCACGCCGCCCTACGAAGGCTTCGGATTCGTTGACCGACGCAGCCCGCGCAGTTTTGAATATAAGTTCTATGTAATTACACAGTTCGGAGATGCCTTATCGTTTCCAGGCTTTGATGAGCCGTCGCTGGAAGCCTATATTGAGCCAGTGGCTGGAACTGATATTCTATTAGAGCCCATCGTATGGGGTGGTGAGGATCCTGATGCAGAGCGCGACGACTGGGATTTGACTCAACCCGCCCCCACGAATGCCCCATCTATATTTGCACTCAGCGGAGCTAATGGCATGTTGCAAATTTCCTACGCGAACGTTGAAAATCAAGAATTACATTTGGTCGACATTAGTACTAACCTCGTAGAGGGCTTTAACCATTATGGTGAACGACTACCGTGGGTAAATAGCGGCATCTATGAGGTCGGGATCAGTGATGAACGCGTTAATTTTTATCGCATTCGGGCTGGCAAGCGACCACCATATCGCGGCGTTCAGTGGCATCCGAATTCGCTACCCGAGACAGGTGGAGTCGTACGCATCTACTTCCGCCAACAGCGCACCCCACATGAGGGCCAGCGACAATTGTACATCGCGGGAGATTTCACTGATTGGGGTAACAATCCGCAACCCATGTCTTTCTTAGGCGATGGCCTCTGGTACTACGACTTAGAACGCATTGAAAGCGACCCCAGGGTTGCTGAGTTCAAAATCATTGAGCCGGCCGCTACGCAATGGTGGGGTATAGAGGGCGTAAATCAAGGGCCGAACTTCCGCGTCTATCAAGGAGAAGATCCGTACGCCACATGGACACCAGAAGAAGTTGTTCCAGGTGAGTTATTTGCCCTTACCTATGATGCAACAGGCGGACCACTGGAGGAGGCTAATTCAATCAACATGTTCCGCAGCTTCGATGATGGATCGCTTTCATGGGCCGATATCCCGATGACTAACACCGTGGATAATCTGTGGGAGGTCGCCTTTGAAGCGCCAACCAATTTGCACACAAGCATCAATTGGGTATTTAACGATGGCGCTGGAGAATGGCATAGTGAGAACAGCCCAGATGGCAGGTTCTGGCGCGCTTTTGTTGCCCCGGTTGTAGATGAATAAGGACATTGAGTGATGATATATAAAACTAATACGCGATCCGGTTTCACTATCGTTGAGCTGCTCGTCGTGATTGTCATTATGGCGGTGTTGGTTGCGCTGCTAGTGCCCACAGTTCAATCAGCTTTAGAAAATGGGCGACGAGCAGCCTGTCGTAGCAACCTGCGACAAATTGGGGCGGCGTTTATGATGTTTGCTACTGATAACAACGGTTGGCTGCCCATCATTGACCAAGATCTGAGTCGTACCACGATTCCAGATCCCGAATTATCCGGCCAATGGCCCTTTCATCAGCATATTCTCATGCTTGCGGAAGAGGGATATATAACGGATCCACGAAAGTTCTGGTGCCCCAGTGACCATATCAATGGCCCGGGTTTGAATATTGAAGTATCGCCCGCTAGTGAGTTTGGTTCTGACTTCAATAGCTTCCAAAACGTAAGCTATATGTATGTCGTGGGCTACAATCTAAGATCTTGGCGTGGTAATTTTGCACGATCTCCAGTACTCGCGGACGAATCCAATCAAATGGAGCGGGGCGACTTGACACCGGGGAACATGCCGAACTTTAACGAGCATGACAATCACGGCGCGAACTTTCGCAATGTGCTATGGCTCGATGGCAGTGTTGTTGGGATCGAAGATGAAGATGTCGGCAATATCATATTTGCCGGCTTAACCGACCCCGAGGACTTAACGCACATGCTCAACAGCATCGACTAATGTGTAGCAAGCCGTCGCGCAAGAACCTGCTGAGCTCTTACACCAGTTGCGATAACTTTCGGTGCATTCTCAGGGCACCACAGTCGCGGCCCCTTCGGTACACGCTAAGTAATACCAATTACTGCAGAAGCATACGGGTAGGACAGCTATGTCCCGTGCTCGGATAATAGACCGAGAAGTATTGGACTCTGGTATTAGGTACGAGCCAGCAGGCGTTCTAACAGCTCGGGCATGGCCAGTTCGGTCTGTGAACCCTCCTGCATGTCTTTCAGCTGGAAGGTACCTTGCTCCATTTCCTGATCGCCACGGATAACGACAAATGGGCAACCGGCCTTATTTGCCGCACGCAATTGCGCCTTCATACTACGCCCGCGCAAATCCATCATCGCGGAGATCCCGCGGAGGCGCAGCGATTGCATCAGAATCATGTTTTCGAGCACCGCGGCTTCGCCCTGTGCAACTAGCCAGACACGAGGAGGCTGCGCCAAGGTCGCGGGATCGATCCCCTGCCCCATCAAAACGGCGACAATACGCTCTATCCCAATCGCGAATCCAACACCCTCATAGGCCCCACGCCCCAGCTTTAAGGCATAACGTCCGCCACCCGACAATGCATCCTGGGCACCCAAACCGCTGTGCGTCACTTCCCAGACCGTATGTGCATAATAGTCCAATCCACGCACTAAGGTGGGATTGGCAACAGCAGGAATTTCCAAGTGCTGCAGGAGTTGTAACACTTCGTCCAAGTAATCTCGTGATTCCTGACTCATGAACGAAGTGACAGCAGGAATACCCGAAACGATCTCTCGACATTGCGGATTCTTACAATCCACAATACGCAGTGGATTCTCCTCGAAACGACGCTGACAGTCTTCGCACAATTCACTCAAGTGAGGCTTTAACGCGTCTCGTAAACCTTCGGCAACGGCCGCATGATCCTCGCCCACACCGCGCGTGTTCACTTGCATGACAAAATTACGGATACCCCACGATTCCAACAGATGCGCCTGCAAGGCGATCATCTCTACATCCGCCGCCGGAGAAGCAGCTCCCATGGCTTCGACACCCAACTGATGAAACTGGCGTCGCCGTCCCGCGGCCGGGCGCTCGGCACGGAACATGGGGCCGATATAGTACACGCGGGCATCCTGTGCTTCCTGGCCAGCCCCCGCGATGTGCCGAATAATACCCGCCGTCCCTTCAGGTCGCAGAGCCAGATCACGTCCACCGCGATCCTCAAAACGGTACATTTCCTTTTGCACCACATCCGTCGTATCACCAAGGGATCGCAAAAAGACGGCGGTTTGCTCAACGATCGGAGTGCGTAATTCGGTAATGCCATAGGCGGACAAGACCTTACGCGCGGTGCTCTCGAGCTGTTGCCAGAGGAAGATTTCGGGAGCGGTGATGTCCGACATCCCGCGGATGGGTTGCAGTGCGCCTGAGGACATAGCGGCCTGAGGAACTTAGGCGGAGACCCGCTGTTTCATGATCTTGCCGGGCTTAAATTTGACAATCCGACAAGACGGAATGGGAACCACCTGCTCTGGCTTATTGGGGTTTCGGCCGATGCGCTGTTTACGTTCGCGCACCTGAAACACACCAAAGTTGCGCAGCTCAACGTTCTTTCCCTCGGCAAGACTATCCACAATCAAGTCCAGTGACTTTTGAATTACTGCATGAACATCCTGCTGGATGAGCCCAGTCTCTTCTGCAATCTGAACAACCATATCTCGCTTTGTCATGAGCCTATATCCTGTATGACGATCGTCACTTTCCGCGCAAACCTGTTAAGACGACTCGAGGAAATCGTCCCCCCTGTTCTGCCAACCTTGCCAACTATAGACTTCCCGCCAGACGGGTCAAGGTCATTTCGGCAAGATGGAGCCAAGTGCCGGGATGATGCAATTCAATGCATCACGTGGCTGCCATAATTAGCGTGAGTTGATTTATTGTGAATCATGAGTTGAATCCAGCGATCCGCAAGCGGACGCTCTACAGAAGACTCCCATAACCAGGCTCTCGGGCCGTCGCTCGCGACGCGACGCGAATACATCGAAACGCCGTTAGCCGGTGGACGATCTTATCGAGCGAAAACAGGCATGCACGTCCTACCGGACGCGGCTACACGTTGACATAAACGGCTTTCAGCGCACCACTTTGTGGATGTAGAAGCACACGATCGAGGCGATTCCCAGCATTACGCCCGTCCAACGGTTATAGGCATAGAATTCCTGCAGGCTGAAATCATGCCATTCCTCTGGGAAATTCGGGTACTTCCCATCCCGTCCCCCGGCGAGCGTCGCGACCCGGTTCGCCAAGGCGGCCTCGTCCAATCGCGCCGTCCCCTCTTCTCCTTCCGGCAGGAAGGCTTGGTATCGCGGCAGCGCATCGATCACCGCCACGACATCCGCCACGGACGCTTGTCCGCTAAGCACGTGCACACGATGCAAATGATTGGTGCGGTGAATGACTATGGGCTCAGCCGCGGACACTTGGATGTCTTCGGAGGGCGCTGAGACCCCAAAGAAATGGAAAGAACGATCATTAAAGTTGTCCCCGATCTCCGCTGCACGAATGATGACGGGGATCTGTGCGAGACGCACCTCCGCTTCCGCATGAGCCCCCATCCAGCGTGCCTGGGGAATCCAGCCATCAACGACGTGCCAAATGGACAAGGCGAGGAGGACCCAGCCCCAGATCAAATAGTTCTTTGTGCCTTCAACATGATACTGTCTGGCCATAGATTCGCCATCCTCTCAAAATTACTGGCCGATTTGGCCGATGATGGCAATCAGTGGCAAGAACAAGGCGATCACGATCGTACCAACCACCACCGCCAAAAACACGATCAGAAGCGGCTCGATAACAGAGGTTAAGCCGGCCACCGTATTATCCACCTCGTCATCATAGTTATCGGCGATCTTCATCAACATTTCAGGCAGCTCGCCGGTTTCCTCACCGACTTCCACCATACTGACCACCATGGGAGGAAACACACCCGACGCCATGATCGGCGGCGCCATATTTTCACCCTCTTTCACCGAGTCATGAATCGTTGTCACCGCTCGGGCGATGACTTCGTTTCCGGAGGTATCCCGAACAATATTCAGGGCCTGCAGGACCGGCACGCCAGAAGTCATGAGCGTTCCCAATGTTCGCGTGAAACGTGCAATTGCCGTCTTGCTCAGCAACACACCAAAAATTGGCATACGCAATTTCATGAAATCCACGACATAGCGGCCCGGCTTAGTTTTGCCCGCCAATTTGACAAGAAATACCAAGGCCACGATACCGATCAGCAACGGCAACGTGCGGTTGGCGATCATGTCGCTCATGTTCATAACGAACTGTGTCAACGGCGGAAGGCCGCCCTCACCCAACAAATCATCAAAGATCTGCTCGAATCGCGGGATGATATAGATCATGAGGAAGGAGACGATACCCACGGCCATCGCCAGCACCACCAACGGATAGACCATGGCGCTAACCACCTTGTTACGAATCCGCTGCGCCTTCTCCATAAACTCGGCGAGTCGCTCCAGCACCACATCCATCACACCGCCCAATTCACCGGCTTTCACCATGTTGACGTACAGGCGATTAAAAATACGCGGATGTTGCGACAAGGCTTCGGCGAACGTGCTACCCGTTTGAATGCCTTCAACAATCTCGGCGGTCGCCTTGCGCAACTGGGGGTGCTTTTCCTGACGCAAGATAACTTGCAAGCTACGCATCAACGGCAGTCCAGCATTGATCAGCGTGGCCAATTGCCGGGTATAGGTCATCAATTGTTTCGGCTTCACGCGGCTCATGAAGGAAGGCAGTCGAATTTCCATATTCATGGCCGACTTATTGGCGGCCTTCCCCTTTGCGGGAGTTTTCTTCCCGGCCTTTTTCGCAGCCTTTGCTGCAACGGTCTGATCCTCCACACGCGTCGGGAACATGCCTTGCTCTTTGATAATGGAAATGGCCGCGCCTTGGCTGCTCGCCTCAACGGTGCCGGTTTGCTCCTTCCCGCTGGAGTCCATGGCTGTAAATGAATATGTAGGCATAGTTTTTTCTCCGTCGATCGTTTAAGGATCGAATCTCATCAAGTATATTTCAGCACTTCCTCGACCGTCGTGTAGCCATCCAGAATACACCGAATGCCGTCTTCGCGCAGCGTCCGCATGCCGAGTTCCACGGCTTTCTCACGCATGACCAAGGAAGGCTTTCGCTCTGAAATCAATGTCCGAATCGGGTCCTTAATGCGTAGGTACTCGTAAATCCCGCGACGGCCGCGATAACCTGTGTCATTACACTTCGCGCAACCGGCGCCATAATAAAACGGACGGTTATCGATCTGCGAACGCGTCAGGCCTAATCGCTCAAGCTGTTCGTCTTCCGGTTCGTAAGCGGTGCGGCACTCTTTACAAATGGTACGTATCAGGCGCTGCCCCAACACTGCTTCCAATGTCGATGAAATTAGGAAGGGCTCGACGCCCATATCAATCAAACGCGTCACCGCCCCCGCCGCATCATTCGTATGCAGCGTGGAAAACACCAAGTGACCGGTGAGCGATGCTTGTACCGCGATTTCGGCGGTTTCCAAATCGCGAATCTCACCGACCATGATGATAT
>SLCI01000148.1 GCA_007125875.1 Kiritimatiellia bacterium
ACGAGTTTTTCCGCACTCAAAAAGGCAGCAATAACGCGTATTGCCAAGACAACGAGATCTCTTGGATCGATTGGCGCCTTGCCAAGCAGCATCGCGACTTGATCGAGTTCACCCAGAAAGCGATCGCCTTCCGTAAAGAGCATCCTTCCCTGCGACGACGGGCCTTCCTGCAAGGCTCTCAACCGGAACATGATGGCGCGGACATAAAGTGGCTTTCCCCTGATGTTGAAGAGCCTAACTGGGATAACGATCAAGCCTTCGGCTGCCTGCTCAGCGGCAGCAAACAGTACACCGGCGCTGATGAAGACAAGGATCACCTGCTATTGCTGTTCAATGCGCTGGATCACGGCATCCACTTCCAAATCCCGCAACCGCCCGGCGGCCCCTGGTACGTCGCATTGACCACCGAAGACCACGGCCCGCGCTGGCCCGGGAAGGACGGCAAGCTCGACATGGACGCGCGATCGGTCACGGTGCTGGGAAGCCCGCACTGATCGATTTTAAAACGCCCAGAGCTTTTAAAGTAGCCGCCGCCGTTAGGCGGTGGATGACCGACCCTAACACAACTCATTTCACACGGCCGGCTGAGCAAATTCGCGCTACCAATGAGCTTCGGCACGAATGTCATAAAGCAAGACGTCTACCTTGTCTCTAAAGACATCATAATCATCAATGGCCCGCTCCGTGCCCGCTATCAAGAAGACGACGCGGTGGCCGCTCTCTCGAAGATCAGCGATATCGATTTCGAATAGTTGTACCCGGCCTGGTTCGTGATCGGCCGAACGGATGCCAACGAGCAACTGATCTTCGGCATCTTCTGCGATCGCGAAATGGATAAATTGCGATATGGGATCGGTAACGAATTGTCCATCCACTCCAATGCTGCCTTGGAACGAATGCACGTCGCTTCCGTCAGCGTTTGCTATGTTGCTTGTTCCTGCACCGCGCTGGCGAACCTGTAAGCCGTCATAGACTTGGTCGGGATCAAAATAGATGACCGTGAGCGTGCCACCCCCCTCAATGCCCGGCCCCAAACGAGGATCCCGAACCAAAACATCGTTCATGCCTTGCATCGTGAACACCCGCATAATCCCCTCTTCATCAAATCCGGTAAATGCACCATCCGCATCGCGAATCACAACCGCACGATCAGCAGGTTGGCCGCCACCTTCCGGGATCCAACCACCGCGGCCATCTGCCCAAAATCCGGTGTTTTTAAAGATCAAACCGATTTCGGTGTCGGCTGCCTCTCCGATATCAATCACGAAGTAGGCACCGAACGCGTCGATACCCGTCACTGGCATACTGCCCTCGAATTCACCTGATCCCCAGGTATGGAGATGACGTCGGTTATAAAGACCATCAAAGCGATGATAGTGAACAATGACCTGACGCTCGGGCGGCTCGAAAAGCGGATCAATAATATCGTCGTTTAGGCGAACCATCATCGTGCTGCGAGGCGGTATCGTAAATAACGGGCTCAACCGCAGTGGCTCGACTGGGCGTCCGCTCAGGTAAATAATTTCACCTGCTGGCAGATTCTGAGCGATGAATGGATCCCCCGACAGATTGTGTAATACCAGCAAGACCTCGCGAAATGTGCCGTGCTCGAAGACACGGTAGAAGCCTTGCATATTCCCCCTATTGCCCTCAAAAGCACGCAAGGACCCCAGCCGAAGTGCCGGGTGCGCTTGCCGGGCATGCAGCAGTGATCGATACGTGTTCCATAGCGAGTCAGGATGCTGACGCTGATTCAGCATGGACGACACGTCCGTATTGAACGTATCAGCCACGCCAAAGGCATCATAAGTCCAGGTAGGTTGTCTTTCGTCCCCCCACAAAAAAGGCAGACGCAACGTGCAATCCCAGCAAGGGCCGCGGCGGGAGGAGACACCCCGCATCCCTAACTCCTCGCCGTAATAAATAAAGGGGCTTCCGGGGGCGGTTAATAGCATTTCAGCCGCAAGACGAAGCTGCTCGGGCGACAAATCTTCCGAGGCTAAGCGAGTCTGATCATGATTACGCAAAAAAGGCCCCTCGATGACGACTTCATCCATAATCTGAGCTTGACGATGCCAGCGCTCCAAGGTTGTGGCGTAATACGGATTGTGACCGGTTCGAATGGCGTAGTGCACATGATGCCCAAACTCGAAATGGTGCACCGAAGTCATGCTGTTAAAAAACTGGTTATAGATGTCAAACCCGCGCCAAATCTCACCAATGGTAAAGGGATGAGGCGAGACTTCTTCGAGTCTCGATTCAAAATACGCTAACCAATACAATGTCTTTTCGAGAGCAGGCTCGCCTAGCTCAACTTCATGCTCCGACAACAAATGCAACGCAGCATCTAATCGAAAGCCACTGACGCCCTGCTCTAGCCAAAACAGGGCCGCATTAATCATCTCTTTGCGCAGGAATGGATTCGACCAGTTCACATCAGGCATCGATCCACCGAAATAGCCAAAGTAATAGGTGCCATCACCGATCGGGTGCCAAATTCTCTGTCCCCAGGATCCGCGTCGTCTAGCGCGCGGATCATCCCCATCGATACGCAAATAATACTGATCATACGGCTCGATACCGGCGAGGAATTTTTGGAACCAGCGATGGGAGCGAGAGGTGTGATTAATAACGAAGTCTAGAATCACATCGATATTCAGTCGCTCCGCCTCCCGCATGAGGGCCGCAAAGTCCTCCCGCGTGCCATAGTCCGGGTGGATCTGCCAAAAGTCAGTTACGTTGTAACCATGATAACTGGGCGAGGGATGAATCGGCATCAACCAGATCCCTTCCACGCCAAAATCGGCCAGAAAGGGCAGTGCTTCTCGCAAGCCGATCAGATCACCAATCCCATCGCCCGTGCCGTCCGCGAAGCTACGCACTAGTATCTGATAATAATTTCGATGATTAGGGAACAGTGTCAGAAAATCGTAATCCGGCTCAGCGATCACAGGTTTCGCAGAAACAAACAGAACCAGTAGAATTACCAAACGAGCTATTTTTCTCATCCAAACGACTCCTATGAAGCATCCGGTTGTGCGGACGGTTGGTAAATTAGCACACGCTTAAGATATCCTGCAAATAGCGCGGGTAGACAAGGCATAGGCAAAAGAGATCAGGCCAAATCATAAATTGTTATATAGCGACGATCTAATCGACGTGGCTGCGGAGGCTGGACAAGGGCACACGATCGGTTACATTCATGCTCAGTTCGCACTGGTCGTCCGGAAATGAACAGTATGGCCGATGGACGTGTCATAGTGCACGACTGAATGAGGAGGAATAACCCATGATTTTAGATCCTTTATACATTATGTTGGCGGCGCCCGGCTTACTACTCGGGCTGTACGCCTCTTGGAAAACAAAAAGTACGTTTAAACACTACGCACAGTATGCTGCGTCATCGCGGATGACCGGCGCCCAAGCGGCGCGGCGCCTGCTAGATCGCGAGGGCTTGCACGATGTCGGGATCGAGGCGGTGCAGGGCTTTCTCAGCGATCACTATGATCCTCGCTCGCGCACGCTGCGGCTTTCGCCTGACGTGTTCAACTCCCCTTCCCTGTCGGCTATCGGTGTGGCCTGCCACGAAGCAGGACATGCCATTCAGCATGCCACCCACTATGCACCGCTCAAGTTCCGGTCCGCAATGGTGCCCATCACCCAATTCAGCACCAACGCGGTCTATTTCGTATTCATTGGCGGATTAATCATGAATCTGCCGCCTTTGATGAATGCGGCCATTCTACTCTTTAGCGTCGTGGTGCTCTTTACCCTTGTCACGCTTCCCGTGGAATGGGATGCCAGCGCCCGCGCCAAACGCTTAATGGTGAGTGCAGGGATTGTCAGCGAACAGGAACGTGAAGACGCAGGCCGCGTCCTGAATGCGGCCTTCCTGACGTACGTTTCGGCCTTGATCAGCTCGTTACTGACATTGCTCTACTTCATTCTACGAGCGCGGCGATAGAGCGGCCTGCCTACGCCGGGTTAGGGCGTGGGTTCCTGTTCGCCCGGCAAGATCATCCACCGTCTAACGAGCGTGTTGATTTATTCTCGCGATCGCGGGCGGCAACCGGCGATCCGCAAGCGGACGCCCTACAAGATGCTTTGAAAGTCGCGCTGTAGAGCCGTCGCTCTTGTTCCGCCGTAGGCCTTGCGAAGGCGAATGCGACATGCCGATAAGATCATTCACCGTCTAGCCACGCGTGGTCTCGGTCGTTAGCCAGTTCAAGAAGGCGTCGTGCCCATCGGTGATGGGTAATGCGACGATGCAAGGGCACTCGTAAGGGTGCAACTGTTGCACCGCAGCAGACAATTCAGCGAATAGTTCTTGTCGCGTCTTGGCGATCAATACCAGCTCAGCATCTTGCTGGACCTCGCCCTCCCAGCGATAAAAAGAGGTCATCCCCGGCAACACATTTACACACGCCGCGAGGCGATCATGGATCAATTTCCGAGCGATCGGTTGGGCCGTCTCCATGGACGGCACGGTCACATAGACCATGATATGTTCAGTCATAATGAGCTCACTCCTTTTCCGCTTGCGTTTATCGCTCAAATCCGCACACTCAAGATCTTCCGTCGGATTTCAACGGTGAGGAACGTACCTTAAACGGGATTGTGCTGGAATCGATTATGAGCAAAAAAAATGCCTATTCAAAGGAAGATGTGTTGGCGTCCGGTCGGGGCGAGCTGTTTGGTACAGACTCTGCCCGATTGCCGAAACCCAACATGTTGATGTTCGACCGTATCATTGAAATCACTGAGGATGGCGGCAAATATAACAATGGTGTGATTGTCGCTGAATTAGACATCAACCCCGATCTTTGGTTCTTCGAGTGTCACTTCCAAGATGATCCGGTTATGCCGGGCTGCCTTGGCCTGGATTCTATGTGGCAAATCACTGGCTTTTTCCTGGCGTGGATGGGACATAAGGGCAAAGGGCGTGCATTGGGCGTTGAAGATGTTAAGTTCACAGGACAGATTCTTCCGGAAAGCAAGCTCGTGACCTACCGAATTGATATCAAGCGAGTAATTAATCGAAAATTAGTACTTGGCGTGAGTGACGGATCGGTAGCGGTCGATGGCCGCGAGGTGTATACCGCAACGAATCTGAAAGTGGGATTATTTGAATCAACTGAAGGTTTCTAAAGGCTGTGCACAATGAGACGAGTAGTCATAACCGGTTTAGGTGTAGTTAGTTGCCTCGGCAATAACGAAGCAGAAGTAACGAAATCCCTGCGCGAAGGGCGTTCGGGCATATCGTACCAGCCCACGTATGCGGAGCTCGGCTTACGTAGCCAAGTGGCTGGCATCCCAAAGGCTGATTTAGATGCGCTGATTGATCGCAAAGATCGCCGCTTTATGGGTGACGCTGCTGCGTATACTTACGTAAGCCTCAATCAAGCAATCGAGCAAGCAGGTCTCTCTCCCGAGCTCGTCTCGAATGAGCGTACGGGATTAATCGTGGGTTCGGGTGGCGCCTCGTCGAAAAACGTGGTCGAGGGCGCGGATAACTTGCGTGAAAAAGGGATCAAGCGTGTCGGCCCTTACATGGTGACACGCTGCATGAGCAGTACCGTATCCGCCTGTTTGGCGACTCCCTTTAAAATCAAAGGCGTGAACTATTCCATTACCTCTGCCTGCGCAACCAGTTTGCATTGTGTTGGCAATGCCGCTGAACTCATTCAATGGGGTAAGCAGGATATTGTTTTTGCCGGCGGTGGCGACGAAGAGCATTGGACCGCCGCAATGATGTTTGATGCCATGGGCGCGCTTTCCGCTAGCTACAACGACACGCCCGAAAAGGCCTCCCGTCCGTATGACGAGAACCGCGATGGTTTTGTGATCGCCGGTGGCGGCGGCGTAGTTGTGCTGGAAGAGCTCGAACATGCCTTAAAGCGTGGCGCCCCGATCCTGGCCGAAGTAGTGGGTTATGGTGCGACTTCCGATGGCGAAAACATGGTAGCCCCCTCTGGCGAGGGCGCGGCACGCTGTATGCGTTTGGCGATGGCATCAGTCAAGGATCCGGTCCAATACATCAACGCACATGGCACGGCAACTCCTGCTGGCGACATCACTGAGTTGAAAGCCATGCGTGAGGTCTTTGGTGAAAACATGCCTGCGGTTAGCTCAACTAAATCGCTCTCAGGCCATTCATTGGGTGCAGCGGGCGTCCATGAAATCATCTACAGCTTAATCATGCTGAAGAACGACTTTATCAGTGCGACGGCCAACATTGAGAATCTCGATCCTGGCGCTGAAGGGTTCCCCCTCGTCCGTGAACTACGCGAAAATGCCGGGCTTGAAACCGTCATGTCGAACAGCTTTGGTTTCGGCGGAACGAATGGAACGATGGTCCTGAAAAAGACACCGGCCTGATGGTGAGGGCGCTGCGCCCGAATTGATTTAACAGAGATCATATGAATGCGGATGCGGCGCGTACACGTATTCGATCACCAAAAGTCGGCCTGATCCGCTGGCGACGATGGCTTCGACCTTTCCTCTCACGGCATGGATCCCCCGAGGAAATTGCCGGTGGGGCTGCACTTGGATTTGCAATCGCTTTTACGCCCACGATCGGCATCCAACTATTGATGGCGTATTTCATCGCCACATCTTTACGCGTCAGCCGAGCCGCCGCTCTTATTCCGATTTGGATCACCACCCCCGTCACCGCGCCTCCCATTTACACGTTCACATACATGATCGGACAGCGCATCACAGGTGGCCCCTCCCCCTCTGAAGCACGAGACAAGATTACCCGGTTGGTGCGCCAAATCGATGAGCATGACACGTTTGACTTGGCTGCCCGGCTGCGCGAAGCCTTGAGCCTTGGAAACGAAATCTATTGGCCGATGATGCTCGGCGGACTCCTGGTCGGTGGAGTCGCCGCTCTACTGGCCTACCCCATCACCCTGCACGCCGTGCGAAGGTTTCGGACCTATCGAGAGAATCGGCGCAACAATCGCAAGAAGCGTCGCTTCAGCCTCCGGCTGCGTCAGCGCCCCACTCAGCTAACGTCCAAAGAAAAGTTTCCGCCCGCCGAATAGACGATTTCGCATACTTAATCGTTGTATGGTCAGACGCAGCAAACAACCAAAGAAAGGAGCTCGTCATGAAT
>SLCI01000213.1 GCA_007125875.1 Kiritimatiellia bacterium
AGCATCATAGTCGTTTTGGAGGGCGGAGCGCTGCGACGCCGCGATAGAAATGGAAAATGGCTAAGCGCTGTGTGGCCTCCGGTCTCGCGGAGCTCGACCCTCCACACGCGAGCCAAAGCATAATGGTCATTCTGGAGGGCGGAGCTCTGCGACGCCGCGATCTTGCATAGGCAAATGCAGACTCTTGTGCGGCTTCCGGTCTCGCGGAGCTCGACCCTACTCACGGGAGCCAAAGCATAATGGTCATTCTGGAGGGCGGAGCTCTGCGACGCCGCGATCTTGCATGGGTAAATGCAAACTCATGTGCGGCCTCCGGTCTCGCGGAGCTCGCCCCTCCACACGCGAGCCAAAGCATCATAGTCGTTTTGGAGGGCGGAGCGCTGCGACGCCGCGATAGGAATGGAAAATGGCTAAGCGCTGTGTGGCCTCCGGTCTCGCGGAGCTCAACCCTTCAACTTGTTGGGATCTGTGTGTAAGTGGTTCTCCGCAAGCGAGTCCGCGCAGAGAACTTATTGACTCTGGATAGGGTGATGGCTTAAACCGCCCAGCGGCCATGAATCCAAAGCGTCACTACAATGCCAAGCAGCATCCCGAAAAATACTTCGTATCGGGTATGTCCTAACAGTTCGGCCAACTTCTTCTCAGAAAAATGATGTTCTTTGAAGAATTCTTCCACGATCTGATTCAGTAGGCGGGCTTGTTGACCTGCCGCACGTCGGAAGCTTTGGGCATCGAACATCACGATCAAGGCGAAGCCAAGCGCCAGCGCGAACAGTGGATCGGCAAAAGAGGTGCTGAGCCCAATCGATGTGGCTAAGGCACTAACCATCGCCGAATGCGAGCTCGGCATGCCACCAGTGCTGACCATCACATAGAAGTCGATTTTACGTGTCCGCACAAAGTTGAAAAAGAACTTCAGTGCTTGCGCAATCAGCCACGCAAAGAAGGCGGAAACAAATGCGACATTCGCGAACAGGTGAGTGGAGGTTTCATTCATTGTGTTAGGTGTACTGGTTTTGATCGACTCTCGACAAGGTTAATTCGTTCAGTATAGTCACAACTGACAGCTGAATCACACTAATGATAAGTAAGGAGAGTAAACATGGCACATACATTACCTGATTTGCCCTATGCCAAAGACGCGTTGGAGCCAACCATCGATGCGCGCACAATGGAAATCCATCAGGGTAAGCATCACGCAACCTACGTCAATAATCTGAACGCTGCGCTCGAGTCGCATGCCGACTTGGCCGCCAAGTCTATTGAGGAGTTGATCAGCGATTTGTCGGCTGTACCGGAGTCGATCCGCACTGCGGTTCGTAACAATGGTGGCGGACATTACAACCACACCTTGTTCTGGCAAATCATGGGCCCAAGCGCGGGCAGCGCCCCCAGCGGTGAACTCGCCGCTGCCATCGATGCCGAGCTGGGCGGCTTGGACGCCTTCAAAGAGGCTTTCGCGAAAGCAGGTGCAACGCGGTTTGGTTCGGGTTGGGCTTGGTTGGTCGTGGTTGATGGCAAACTGGTCGTCACCTCGACACCAAATCAAGACAATCCCTTGATGAAGGGTGTGGCGGATGTGGTCGGCACGCCAATCCTTGGCTTGGATGTCTGGGAGCATGCCTATTACCTGAACTACCAGAACCGTCGTCCAGACTACATCGCCGCTTGGTGGGATGTCGTCAATTGGGACAAGGTTGCTGAACTCTACGCTGCCGCGAAATAAGCGCGCTTATGAGTAATTGAGAGAACCGCCGATTCCTTTACGGGTCGGCGGTTCTTTCGTTTTGGAGAAGGAGGCGGGATGACAAATTGGGATATTTTCTGGGCACTAGCAGTGATCGGCATGACCTTGGTGATTGCCCGCATGATTAAGTCGCGGGTGACGCTCTTTGAGTCGCTTTTCATACCCAGTTCGATCATCGCAGGGTTTCTTGTGCTGCTGCTGAGCCCACAGGTGTTGGGCCAAGCGGTCCGTGCGCTGATCGGGCCGGATCATGCGCTCGTGAACGGCATTTTCCCTGACTCCTTCGCCCAAGTATGGCGGAGCTTACCCGGCCTGCTAATCAGTGTCGTGTTTGCCGCGCTCTTTTTGGGTAAACCAATTCCCGGCTTGCGGGAAATCTGGATGAGAGCTGGGCCGCAAGTTGTTTTCGGACAAACCTTGGCCTGGGGCCAATATGTGGTCGGCATCGGACTTTGCTTGCTGGTCTTGACGCCGGTATTCGGCACCAACCCCCTGGCCGGCGCGCTAATTGAAATCAGCTTTGAAGGTGGTCACGGCACCGCCGCGGGTATGGCGGAAACATTCCGCGCGCTCGATTTTGAGGAAGGCGCAGACTTGGCGTTGGGGTTGGCGACTGTCGGGCTCTTGTCCGGCGTACTGTTCGGCACCGTCCTGATCAATTGGGCGGCGCGGCGCGGGACCATCCAACTCGCTGATCGTAAACGGGTCAGAATTCGCGATACACAGAAAACAATGCCCACCGACGTGGATTCCATGCGCGAGTGGAACGATATCCGGTGGGAACGAGAACAAGCGGCCCGGCCAACCGATCCGTTGTCCATGCATCTCGGCGTGGTCGGCCTTGCTGTTGGGATTGGCTGGCTGATCCGGCAGGCCTTGATTTGGATCGAAACGGTCACGTGGGGCGGCCCTGACGGTGTCGTGATCATCGGCTATGTCCCGTTATTCCCGTTGGCGATGATTGGCGGGGTCATCGTTCAATTAGTGGTTACCAAGACGAAACAGGAACATCATGTTAATCGGCGTTTGATGAACCGAATCTCCGGTACCGCGCTCGACTTCACGATTGTCGCCGCGTTAGGGACACTCTCCCTCGCCGCGATTGGTGATCATTTGGCGCCCTTCATCCTGCTAGCTGTCGCCGGCATCGGATGGAGCTTATTCGGTGTGGTGTACCTGGCACCGCGCCTCATACCGTTGAATTGGTTTGAACGCGGGGTGGGGGACTTTGGTCAATCTATGGGCGTCACGGTGACGGGTTTGCTGTTGATGCGCATGGCGGATCCGAATAATGAGTCGGGCGCCCTAGAGAGTTTTGGCTATAAGCAATTATTGTTTGAGCCGATCGTCGGGGGCGGTTTATTTACGGCAGCGGCCATGCCCTTAATGGCTCAATTCGGCTCAGTATTTGTGCTGGTTTTGACCGGCACAATTACGGTACTGTGGCTCGTTTTCGGATACTGGGTATTCGGACGAAAGATTGCTAGCCACGCTAAACAGGGTGGCTCGATGCGAGTAACTTGATACATGGCTAAAATTTTGGGCATAACGTGCCCGGCCAGACCGCAACTTGCAGCGGGTGCAAGTGTGCGTTAGGGTTATGAAAGGGAAAGTATGACGGACGGTGTAAAAAAGAAGATTGTGATCAAGCGCAAAGCGGGTGGAATGTCTCCGATCAGGCTAAACAACCCCGCCGCTCAGGCGCAGGATCAGGATGCTAAAACGAGCACGCAAGAGGCTGTCGCCAAAAACGAAGGTCAAGGTTCCGCGTCAGAAGCAGTTGTCTTCAAATTCTACTGTGTCTATTGCGGACAAAAACTCTCGGCCAAAGACACCGTGTCCGGCAAACGGATCAAATGTCCTGCCTGCCAGCGTAAGATCGTTGTACCTACGCCGCCGGATGCGTGATCAACGGTATCCGCTGATCAGGAGACTTTCGCCTTTTGGGCGGCTTGCGTGGAATCATTTTCCTGAGTTCAAGATTAGGGCGAAAGACTAGGGGCAATAATGCTATCTCTTTATCTTGCGCCTTAATCTTTCGCCCTTATCTCAAGCAGATTGCTCCCTTGCAAGAATCGCCAGAGACCAACAAACGTTTCAGAACATTCTTGTAGCCGCCGCCGTTAGGCGGTGGACCCACCGCGTGATCAGCGGCATCCGCTAATCAGGAGACTTTCGCCTTTCGGGCAGCTTGCATCTCTACTTCAACAAAGTAGCCAAAAGCTTTGAGTGGCGAATTCTCGCGGAACGGCTTGTTTGGGATCATTTTCTCCCAAACAATCCGGCAGGCAATGCGCAGTCTTGCCTCGTTTTCCTGAAAAATGAGGCCATCGGTAAAGGCCTTCCACCATACGTGGGCCTCTTTCGGTTTCGCACCCAACTTGGGCAGTTCTTTTTCAACCGCCTTATAGGCCCGCGCCATAATCTTTAAGTTGGACTTTTCGGTGTCCGGAAAA
The DNA here is from genome assembly GCA_007125875.1 of Kiritimatiellia bacterium. Taxonomy (GTDB): domain Bacteria; phylum Verrucomicrobiota; class Kiritimatiellia; order SLAD01; family SLAD01; genus SLAD01. The sequence goes on from SLCI01000213.1 coordinate 4,204, forward strand.
TACTGACTCAGAAAAAACAGCGCCATCCCGGCCCCAATTTCCAGCAGCTTATCGTCGGGAATCGAAACAGGGCTGTGTGCGCGATCATTCTCTTTATCGAAAAATTGCACCGCCCGTGGCAGTTTTTCCGTAACAAAACTTTGGATGAAGTTCTCGACCGGCGTTTTCTTTTTGAACCACAACATGGGACACCTCGAAGGTTGAAATGCAAAGCGCAACTAAATGAAACGTTAACCATAAAGCGGATTCGGATTCAATCGTAAAGGATCGCAGGATCCCGCTCGTCATCGCTACGAATTCGCATTACGATACCTGACATCATGAAGGAGAGGATGACAAAAGAGAGACGATCGCGCCACATGCCAACGCGGCAGGCCGAGGGAGAGGCACCCATGAAGATGTACCCGCTTTTGTTTGAGCCTGTGTACCAGCATTATCTTTGGGGCGGTCACCGCATCATCGATACGTTCCAGCGCGAGGGAAAGCCCGGGATCTATGCCGAGTCGTGGGAGATATCAGATCGTCCTGAAGGCATGAGTATCATCTCAAATGGCCCGCTAGCCGGACGCTCACTCTCCGACGTATTGCATGAGGCGAACTCAGCGCTGTTGGGCGATGTGCAGTCGGATCACTTCCCGCTTCTCATCAAGATTCTCGACGCAAAGAAAACCCTTAGCGTGCAGGTCCATCCCAATGACGAGACCGCCAAGCGTCACGGCGGCGAAGCCAAAACCGAAATGTGGTACGTGTTGGATGCAGAGCCGGGCGCCTGCGTCTATGCCGGGTACAAGCCGGGTATGGATGAAGAGCGCTTTCGCCAAGCTGTTGCCGAAGGTACGCTGGAGAACGAGTTGCGGATGGTGCCGGTCAAGACTGGCGACGCCGTCTTTATGCCCGGTGGACGGGTGCATGCCATCGGCGCGGGTTGCCTGATGCTCGAAGTTCAACAAAACTCGAATACCACCTATCGAATCTATGATTGGGGCCGGGTCGATGCCGAAGGCAACGCGCGCGAACTGCATATCGATCAAGCGGTTCAGGTCACCCGTTGGCACGACGAGGCACCGGTAATTGTACCCGCGCACAAACTTGAATGTGCCAGCGACAACGAAAATTGGCTGATTTTGGAGTGCGAATATTTCCGCATGGATAAGCTGATCTTGAGTGCGCCGCATCCCGTTCAGCACAGCGGCGCGTCGTTTCACACGCTGTTTTGCGCCCAGGGGGCAGTACAGCTCAGCTGGGATAATGGTGAGGTTGAACTACAAGCTGGCGTCTCCTGCCTAATTCCAGCGGTAGTGAACGATTACCACTTGAAACCTGATCAACCCCAGTCGATAGTACTGCGCACTATGGTCGGCGATGAGTAGTCGGCTAGCCGCTGCGTAAGCGGCTGCAGATCATAGTTTGTTCGGTTGTACGTCTTTTGGCGAGTGCCGTAGGGGAGAATGTCACCATGATTATGAAGAAAATTGAGCAGGTTTCGAGTTTCATCGCACAGACTGCTTGGTACAAAAAAGTAGACCGCACGTTGCGTCGCTGGATGCGCGAAAATGGTCTCACTGCATTGCGTATCAGCTTGGGCATCGTCTTTTTCTGGTTTGGTATTCTGAAAGTGTTCCCCGGACTCAGCCCGGCCGAGGAGCTGGCCGCTGATACCATCACCATGCTGACCTTCGGCCTCATGCCGAAAGCCATGATTGGTCCTTTCCTCGGGATCTGGGAAGTCCTCATCGGGATCGGGCTAATGACCGGACGCTTAATGCGTCTCGCGTTGCTGCTGCTCTTCCTGCAAATGCCTGGAACGTTCACGCCCATATTCCTGTTCCCAGACCGCGTGTTCGATATCATGCCATTGGTCCCCACGCTGGAAGGTCAGTATATCTTCAAGAACCTGATTCTGATCAGTGCGGGACTCGTGCTCGGCGGCTTCTTGGATCCTCAACCCCATGGCGGCGTCAAAAAACCCCGTCCACCGATGGATCTGGAAGACGAGACGCCCTGAGCCGGAGTGGCATGTGCCTCATTAACCCGCTTACAGCGGCGCGGTAAGGCGATTCGTGGTCGCTTTTGTTTTGATCAAACCGCCGTATAGTACGCCATGCAACATGGCGATATACAGGTGGTTTGGTTCAAACGTGACTTGCGGGTGCAGGATCATCGGCCGCTACAGGCCGCCGCACAATGCGGTCGGGTGATTCCGCTTTATATCGTTGAGCCATCCCCCGTAAGTGCGCCAGATTTTGATCAACTGCATGCCGACTTCATCGCCGCCAGCCTGCACGAACTTGATCAGTCCTTACGCCAACTCGGGGCACCGTTGCGGATTGTTCAGGCGGAGGTCGTGGACGCCTTGGATCAGCTTTTCAACGCCATCCCGTTCGCCCAGCTATGGTCTCACGAGGAAACCGGTACCGCTCTGACCTATGCGCGCGATCGCGCGGTCAAGCGGTGGGCCAAAGAGCGCGGCGTGCAATGGACCGAATATCGACAGTTCGGCGTCACGCGCGGGCCCATCAATCGCGATGGCTGGCAAGCGAGCTGGGAAAAATTCATGGCCGAACCGATCACGCCGGTCCCGACCCAACTCAACGCGGGCTGGCCTTCTTCAGAGAACCTGTCGGCATTTAGAACATTGGCGTCGTGTGCGAACAACAACTCGTCGTCCGCGCAGCAGATCAGTTCGCCATTCGATGGCCTATCCCTTGCATCGCAACACCCCGCCGTCGCGCGGCGCGTGCCCGATCTGGTGGGTGGCCGCCAAGCGGGATGTGCACAACTGGATTCTTTTCTCTCCGGTCGAGGGCGCGGCTATCAAAAGGCCATGAGCAGTCCGGTCACCGCCTATTCGTCATGTTCCCGTCTCAGTCCCTATCTTTCCTGGGGCTGTCTATCCATGCGCG
>SLCI01000166.1 GCA_007125875.1 Kiritimatiellia bacterium
GCAGAGAAACACACCTTGTACCGCTTCACACAATTTAAGTCGCGTCCTTGTGTGGTAGGGCGAATCCTCTGGATGAGCCGTTCGCGAGTGCGAGTAAGATTGCGATTAGGATTATGAGGTGATAAGGCTTACCGATCACTCCGCACCCAACACCGCTCCTCCCTCACGCCTCTGCAAGCCAGTCCACCGCATGCAGTATCCATTCGCCCAGCCATAGATACGTCTGACTGACATCACGGCCGAGTGCGTGTGTCCACTCGGTCCAGGTTAGGTCCGATACGGCCACCAGCCAGATACCAATCCCCAATAAATTGAAGCTGTAGATGATCGCATAGGAAAACAACGCGCCGTGCTCGCGAATATCGGATTGCCCCACTTTAATCATCGAAAGGGTAAAGGTGAGGTGAAATCCCCAGGTTAATCCAACCCAACCGAGCCAAATGGCATCATAGGGCGAAGTATCAAAAAAGAGCGAGAGCACCGCATGAATCAGAATCACACAGAGGGTATAAAAAGGGAAAAAATAGGGTGCAAGTGTGATTAGGAAGTTGGATTTCGTCAGCAAGACATGGCCGCCTCGCTTGCTTACCTTCATGCCCAATACGCTGACGCCCATTAGCCAAGCCCACAAAGCGTGCGTCAGCTCATGGGCAAGGACGTAGGTCCGCATTGGACGCGGCATGACGAAATAGATGAATATCCATAAAACGAAACCGCCCAATAAGGCCCAAACATCCGGAGACCAACCACTCCATGTTCCACCAGAAAGCTGTAGCAGCAGGCCGTGAATAGTCCGTGATACACCGATGCAGGCCGGTAAAAGTAAAAGACCAATAAACCACTTCAGGAACCGCATCGTCGTCGCCGCTCCTTGCGCCAGCGCTTACGGGTCCACCAGCGCATCAATCTTTTTGTCACATCATATTCGAGGTAGGGGAATATGTGTCGGAGAGGATGGATGAATGCGAACCGTTCCGCCTCCGTCAGGTGTCGATTGTGCAACGAGCCATTGATCTGCATCAGGTTGCGCAGGACGCGATACGGGTTCATCCAAACGCCAAACCGCATGTCTTCGAGATCAATCCATGCGAGCTGCTGCGCTCGTTCAATCCCGGCCTCGTATTGGGGCCGCACCAGGCAGTTAGCCAACTTGGCGTCACCATGATAAATCCGGGCGTGATATAGCCTCAGCCACGCCTCCCGAAACGCTGATAGGCTAGCCTGTTGTTGCGTAGGAGACAATTTGGAGTAGTGGTTCAAAAACCAAGTGCGCAGATCAATGCTGGCCGACTCATAAGCTGAAAACACGTAACTCCGGCTGGGCAAAAAGCGGCCCTGAACCTCGAGAAAACCTAGTGGCTCAGGCGTAGCAAAATGCAGCGCGCGTAAGGCTTGTCCGGCAGCCCATGCACGACGGGCCCGGCTTGGCTGAAACGCCGCCCGCACACGATGATGCCAGCGGGGTAAATCAAATCGCTTAATTACCACATCCCGTTCCAATAAATGCGCGCGCCAAACCGTATTGCGATGACTCTTCTTTAGTGGCTCACCTGCCGTGCGTTCAGCTTGCGCCACTGCGCCCGCCAGCAAGCCCGGAGAAAGTTGCGGATCGTACGTCCAACACCCGCGATACAGGGCAGTACCATAGGCATTCTCCGTCCGTAGCGCGCGACGATACAAAAGATCTGGCCGCAGCGCCGATTGTATTTGTAAAGCGGCCTTGAGAGATTGGATAAGCTGACGTAGTTCGATCCGATCAAGACCCTGGGGGCGCAGAAACGAGCGCAGGAGTAGCTCCACTTCCAGTGGCGAGAAAGGTATTCCAGCGCTTCCATACGCATCGAGGAGCGCACTTCGGACACTGTCCGTCGATAGACGGAACCGATTGCGTTCAAGTTGATCCGGAGGACAATGCCACTCCCACTCGCCATTGACCTGCCGGAATATGGACAACTCGAGTGGCAGTCGTCTCAAGTCGATCCGATCCTGCCACAAGGAATAGAGGCTTCGGCCGATTTGGGTGACAATGCGGTGCCGTTCGTATCTTGGACGCTGCAACCAGTCGGCCATAAGATCGGGCCAAAAAATCAGCGGGTCTTGTGCGGATTGAGATGAATTCACGATGGTAAAAAATAATCGAAAACGTGTGTTGACATGTGAGTTACGACAATTAGTATAGCGCCTGTTTCAAGTGGCCGAACCAGAATCCCTTGACGCAGAACGGAAAGCTGGCTTGGAACGTTTTCCCTTTCATAAACAAATTAATCTTTAGTGGAGTAGTCTATGCCAAATCTTAAAAGTGCGAAGAAAAGAATGCGCGTTTCCGAACGGCAACGCAAAGAAAACTATGCAGCGCGTTCCCGCGTTCGTCGTTTTCGCCGAAAATTCTTAGCCAGTTTGGAAGGGGCAGACAAGGGGCTGATGAAGGAGTCATTCAGCGAGTACTGTTCGGTATTAGACAAGGCGGCCAAGCGGAATGTGTTGAAGAAGAATACCGCCATTCGCTACAAGTCACGCGCAGCCAACAAGCTGCGGACAGCCACAGCTGCTTCGTAACAAGGCTTAGGACTTAGGCTCAGGCTTAATGGCAGCGAGGCTCGAATGGCCTGAGGCCGATTAAATAATTCTAAAATACGCAGTCCCGATGGGGCTGCGTATTTTTTTTACCATGCTTCAACAATGGCGCTCACAAGGCGCTGCGCCAAATCTTCGGCGGCATCCGGAATAGCAGCCAGTTTGGCGCTGGTTAAATCGCCAATCAGTAGAAAGGTTGTTTCGCCCACGACACGGGGATTTTCTGCAATCACGTTTCCATTCGTGCGCCGAATCAACTGCACTGAGGCGGTGATGAACATACGATATTCCTCCGCCGCCGCGCGGCGATCACGATCAAAAGCAAGCGGGGCGATTTCAAAATCGGTCAATGTCACTAAGAGAATAGAATCCGCGCTGTCTTCGGATCGGATGCGCAAGGATCCGTCCCGCTGAATAAAGCTGATTGCGCGTCGTGTGGTTTCGGCTTCGAGCAAGGGCTCTTCCGTCTGATTATCGAACGTGGGTACAAAAACGGTCTCAATGTCTGGTGGCAACATCGATCCGAGCTGATAGCCAACACATCCGTTTAACAGCAACCCTCCGATCAGAAGGAGGGTAGCTTGTGCAATACGTAGACTGGTGATGCGATTTAATTTAAGCATCTTTGTTCCTTCTTTTCTCCTGCAATTCATCCAATCGGGCTCGGGCAGATGCGGCTAATTCACTGTCAGGGAAATTAGCGAGCAAACGCTCGTAAACGATTTCTGCGGCTATCGGACGGCGTGCGATGCGATCATAAAATAACGCGCGATTGTAGACCATCGAGGCCCGTCGCTCGTGCAAATCCCGCAAGTGCGATGCAGCCGTTTCAGCGTTTTCGGCTTCCGGGAACTGCTGCAAGGTGAGCGCCAGCGTAGTAAATGCCGCATCCAAGGTATCCTGATCGCGCGGATAGCGATCCGCTAAATCCAGCAAGACTCGAGCCCGTGCGAAGGCCGCTTCTTCTGCTTCCGGTGTTCTTGGATAGCGCGTTTCGACTCGTTCATACGCCAACACCGCTTCTTCGCGATGCCCGATCTCCTCCCGGATCTGGCCAATCATTAACTGGGCCTGCGGACTGCGCTCCCAGCGGGGTCCCATTCGGACGATGCTTTCCAGTACGGGAATAGCGCGCTCGGGCGCATTGAAGCCTGGGAATATAAACCATTGCCCGCGCCGCTCTTCAATCATTCGTTCGGCAATAGCAAATTTCTTCTGTAAGGCGGCTTCGTGCGGGAACTGCCCTACATACAGTTCAGAGAGGCGGTCGAGCTCGTCAACGGCTCGCGCCAACCGTCCGCGCTCCTCTAACACACGTGCGTAGGCCAACTGGGCATCAGGTGCCTCATTGGCTGCAGGCCAGTGACGAACCAACAAGCGGAACTGTCGTCCAGCCCTTCGCAAGTGTCCGCGCTCCTGCAAAGATTGTGCATGGGCGAATTGATCCGTGGGATTATCTTGCGCAGGACCTCGAAAGAAAATACGCCGTGCTGGCTGCTCTTCCTCAATAAAAGGGCGACGCGCATCAGCAGCGTCCGCCCAACTGAAAAAAAGCATGCCCAGCGCCGCCGCAATAAACCGTCTGCGACGCACCGTACAAAGAGAATCGGGGAGAGCCCGTAATAAGCGAATAATACATGCCATAGACGCGTACAATAGAAGCCTAGTAGCACACGGTCAAGGGCAATGGCAGTGCTATTCCTGTGCTGCTCAAAACACGATTTTCCAATGATTGGAAAATCGGCCTAAAATTCTTCCAACGATTGGAAAAAATCCCTGAAAAAGTTCCAACGATTGGAAAAACCGTCAAAAAAGTTTCCAACGATTGGAAAACGGAGTTTCCGGCCTTATTTCGTTCCCAACAGACCACTGGCGAGGGCGCGGAAGGCGTAGCGATCGTGGTTGCCGGTTACATTAAGTCGGTTGAGGCGGAAAGGGTCGGTTTTGGGCTCATTTAGCCCTTGCAGTGTGGTTAGGCCCCCGATGCAGCCGCGTTCCGCCAAGGACGCGGACCATTCCGGATTGAAATGCTCTGCTTCACCGTAGGGGTAAGAAAAGACGGGGGATATGGTGCCGGTCTCTGCCTGAATTCGTTGCATCGATTCGCTGACTTCGGCCAAGACAATGTCCCGCGTTTCATGGCCCAGCGAAATGTGCGAGACGGTGTGTCCACCGACTGGATAACCGCGTTGGACGAGCTCCCGCACGTAGTCCCAAGACATCATCGTCAACGCATCGTCGGTTGACGTTATCGTTTCGCCAAATGCTTTTTCCATTTCGAGTGCGCGCTGTTCTGCGGATAATCGTTTTAGTTTCGCTTCCCAGTCGATTACTGCAGTGCGAGGTTGATCCCGCAATGCGTGTCGGACGATCCACCACCACGGTACGTGGGTGCCATCGATGAAGCCGGTGGTGATAAAGAAGGTGGCGGGCAGTCGATACTTTTCGAGAAGGGGCAGGGCTTCGGTGAAGTTGTTAAGGTAGCCGTCATCGAAGGTAATCGCGGCGGCGCAGTCGGGCAATGGGGTGCCGGTGCGCAAAGCGGTCACGAGGTCATCGAGTGGCATGACGTGATAATGTCCGGCGAGGGTGCGGAGATGCTGCTCGAACACGTTGGGATGCACGAAGAAGCCGTCGAAGTTAAGGCGCGGGTCGATTGTGCCGGAGACACCGTGATACGCGAAGATGCGTGCCGACCGCCTTGTTCTGTGTCGACCCAAAGCAAACAGGCCACTGATAGCTGCGCCGCGCAATGCAGCGGCTTTTAGGTGTCGCCTCATGTGGCGGCAGACCTGGATGACGGACGATACATCATGACGTAGATCCAGAGCAGCGGAATGACGGGCATATGATGTCGAGCGCCACCTTCATAGACGGAGTAGATCAGGAACTTGCTCAAGACCAGGATCGCGATCGCCAATTCGAACGGCCGGGGGGCGCGGCGCTGACGGAACGATTGCCAGGCCACGGCGCCCCAAGCAAAAACAAGGAGTGCCCAGCCGGATTGTACCGCGAAGCGCATGGCCGGATCGACGGGCCCGAGTGAGCGGCGATTCCGATTGATCAATTCCACAAAGGTGGTCTCGGTTCCCCACGTATGCAGGAGTTTGAGGCCGATCAATTGAATAAAGCGACCGGGGTTCTCGCGGATAAAGGTTTTGGCCTGCTCGCTGCACCATTCCATGTGATCCAGCATATCTTGCGGCGTTTGCAGATCGACCTGATCTGGGATGTCACTGTAGAGACCGTCCGACTCAGGATTGTTGGCGCTAAAGAGGACGAGCGGGCCGGCCGTGTTGATCAGGACCGTTTCTCCGAACACGCGTTGGTTCCGCATCACCCACGGTGCGATGGTAATGCTCATGATGGCAAGAAACAGCATCCAGATTGACCAGGAGCGGCGATTGATCCAGCGCTCTGAGGCGAGAAAGGCGAAGCAGAGGGCCTGCGCGGAAGCGACGAGAAAGGTCGCTTTGGTCAATGCGCCGAAGCCAGCGGCGACGCCGCCCCAAATGCCGGACCAAGCATTACCCTCGCCACTGAACATGCGCAGCCATGCCCAGACCATTAGTAGCAGCATGACCGTGTAGAGATAGTAGTAGTACGGGGTGACCAGGATGTAGAGCAAAAGCCCTGGATAGAACGCAGTGAATAGTCCCGCGAGACGGGCTCGGCCCGGTCCGGCTTGTATCTCGAATGGGCCACGATCGGGCTGTGGATTGAGATCTGGATCGATGGAGACGGCTTTGGCGATTTGATAGACCAAGTAAGCGATCAACATCATCAATGGAATTTGACACAACTGGGCCACGAGCGGTGAGGTGCCAAAGAGGTGAAAGAATAGGGCGAAATACCACACCTGGCCGGGCGCGTAGTAGGTGAGGGGATTCATACGGCCAGTTTCGACGAGCGTGACTGCTTCGCGATAAACGAATAAACCATCGAATGTCGGTTGGGATCGGAAGAGCACGATCAGTACCACCTGAATGGCGGCGGGTAAGAGCAAGAGTAGTGCTAGATAAGACGCTTCAGACCACCTCGCGAGTGACATGGATGCCGGATGGATAAAGCGCCGACCATAGTAGAATGCCAGGCCACCGAGTAGCACGGGAACGAAGCCCAGCCAGACCCCTTTGAAGGCGGGGAAGAACACTAACATCGCCACGACCGAAAAAGTTGCGATACGGAACGCATTGACACACAGACGCGCCAAAAACGCCCAGAGGGCATTCGGTTTCTTTCGATAAACGGAATACTGGTTCATGCGCGCACTATAGGGTAGGGAGTAAGTGGCACTCAAGTACGGATGCTGCTCAGAACATGATCGGATTTTGGGACTTGCTTAATCGATCAAATCCGCTAGATTCGCACCATTCCCTTCCATCGGGGCGTGGCTCAGCCTGGTAGAGCGCTACGTTCGGGACGTAGAAGTCGCTGGTTCAAATCCAGTCGCCCCGACCACTTTAGACAAACTGCGTTTTTTTCGCCCTTCGCATCCGCGAA
>SLCI01000113.1 GCA_007125875.1 Kiritimatiellia bacterium
GCCTATTTCCAGCAATGCGATATGGAAAGTAACGGTAAATACGTCGATCAGGAAGGGCGACCCGTGAGCGTCCAAACCGGCCCCATCATTTGGGGCGAGCCGGGTACGAATGGGCAGCACGCCTTTTACCAGCTACTGCATCAAGGCACCAAGCTGGTGCCCTGCGACTTCATCGGATTCCATCACTCCCAGAATCCGATTGGCGACCATCATGTCAAACTGATGGCCAACTTCTTTGCACAGACTGAAGCCCTCGCATTCGGTAAGACACGGGAACAAGTGGAGGCCGAAGGGACCGCGTCGGAGCTGGTGCCGCACCGCGTGTTTGAAGGGAATCGCCCCACCAACACGATCCTGGCTGACCGCCTCACGCCCTATGTGCTTGGTCAGCTAATCGCGCTGTATGAGCACAAAGTCTTTGTGCAGGGTGTCATTTGGAACATCTTTTCCTTTGATCAGTGGGGGGTTGAACTCGGCAAGCAGTTGGCCGGTAAAATATTGCCGGAGTTGGACGGGGCCAGCAGTGCTCCACTGCAACACGACGCTTCCACCAATCAGTTAATCGAACGCTTCCGCGCGGCCCGCTCATGAGTAAACCGTCGACCGCGATACAGTGCACGGCCTGTGGCGCCGAATCCTGGGTCGTGCGCGAGCCGATCTACGAAGGATTCACCAAAGTTGGTGAATCTTTCGCATGTGCGTCGTGTGGGCATGTCTTCGCTAGCGAAGAAGACGTCCCCTATGTGGGCTTAACCACACCCAAAATCTTCAGTGAAGAGGATCGGTCCGCCCAGCCGCAGCTATTTGAAGCGGGCGAAAATCGCCGCATCTGTCGTTACTGCAAGCATTACGTCGTCAATCCATTCACGCAATGGTGCGGCGTCCACAAGAAGGAAGTCGAAGCCACCGACTCTTGTGGACGCTTTGAAGCCCGCTCCGAAGAGTGAACTCGAATTATAGATTACAGACGCAAGCCCACGGCGCCGGAAACCACCCAGGAGTCCAGCTGAACTCTGGCAGAGGACACGTCGTTCCGCGTATTGAAGTCATTCACCCAATTGTAACCCGCATCGAGCACCGCAAAGTAACGTCCATCCTCGGTCACGTCCACGCGCGCCTGCACTTGGCAGGTGGCACCCCATAACCATTCATTGCTGCTGCGTGAGAAGCGTTGCCGCTGTACTTCTTCGCCGGCGGCGTTCGTGAACCACGCGTCAGTTTTAAGGGTCCAGTCTACATAACTGATTGTCACGCCCGCCAAAACACCTATGCTCAAGCGATCCGCAACGGATAATTCCGCGCTGCCGCCCAGCAGGAGCTCGTGCTGTTCGATATCGATCTCGTGGGCCGACCAGCCCGCATAGGATTGGCGCTGCACGCTCTGGGCACTTTGCTGAGTCGGCGATTGATACGGGAATCCCGCGGGGTTGGCCGCTAGAAAAGCCTCCGCATCTGTCACGATCGCTGAATTGGGATCATGGTCACGCGAATCAAAAGGCGCTGTTATTTCGCCGCCAAAGAAATTGGCATCATAGATGTATTGGTTTCGTTCCGTGCGTTGTTGGTGCACGGTTTGCGAGAATTGGCGTGGGCTGCGATCAATGCTGCCTCGACCAAAGGCGTAACGCAACGCCCCGTAAACGGCCCATCCTTCGTCGTTGCTCATTGCCGGCAATTCCAGCAGTACAAAGGGGACGAGCACCGTTTCCTCGCTGGAGCCAGAGCTATCCAAGGCTTCACTGCTCGTGCGAGGGCGATCAACATGTAAGCTGCTGAAGGTTATTTGGTAAAAATCGTCGCCATCCAAGTGTGGAGATGGACGGATTTGATCTTGGTTTTGCACGGTGAAATGGTCTAAGCCGTCCCAAAAATCCGGATTCGCGATAATGGAGCCATCCTTGTACTCAATGTCACCTTCACCAGGATAGAGGCCACGGAAACCAACATCGCGCGGGCGCATGCCGCGCGCGGGCGGCGCATCTAAATCAGTAGCCCGGAAATTTGCTTCCCATGTACGTACCTGTAGGCCCGCCGAAATGCGTGCACCGTTATACCACGCCTCGCCATGTTCAGCCGCCTCGACGCTTAGGTGTGCTGCCCCTGTCCAAATGAATAACGACGCTGTTGCTAGCCACAACTTTTGATGGTTTTTCTCCTTATCAATTGCGAATTCGTCTGCTGATTCGATAACAAACGCTTGTCCGCGACTCTCTAACGAACTGCATGCTTCATGAGCGATTATGGCAATTTCCTTGGAAATTTCAAGGCTCAATCCCAAAACATATGGGAAACGGCAGGTAGATCATGATCCCCCCTTGGGTCGGCTTGGTGCGAGCAGGTAGACGCGGCGATATCCTGCAGAAGACTCCTGTAACCAGCCTGTAGGGCCGTCGCTTGCGACGCGCCACGAATAAATCAGCACACCCATTGGGCGGCGACAAAGCCCAAATATCATCAGCGCGTTACGGTGGGTTCCAGCCATCCGAACCAGGCAGAGATGGGGATGGAGATATAGCCGACGTAGATTGCGCCCAGCGCGATCCACAGGGCGATCAGCAAACGACGCGCTACGGGGCCTCGGTGGCAGCTGAGTGCGAGCTTCCATCATACAACTCGCGAAGTTTTGCCCATTTCGCAATAGATTAGCCCTTGACCATATATTCCAAACGTCTTATTTTGACCAGTCAAAGTATTAAATTCGATATTTGGAAGAGTGAGGACAGGAATGAGAATGGATTCAGGAGTCGGGAGGGCTGGAGTGTTGTGCGTGATCGCCGTGTTGCTGTTGTCCGGCTGCCATCCGGGTGCCGAGCAAAGGTCAGCTTCCGATCGCCCGATTATCGTGACAACGTTTACGATTTTGCAGGATCTGGTGCAAACGGTGGTTGGCGATGTGGCGGAGGTGCGTACGATCACCCCGATTGGCGGTGAGGTACATGAATGGGAGTTGATCCCCTCTAACTTCGCTGCGATTGAGGACGCGGAGCTCATATTCTACAACGGTTTTGGCCTGGAAGAGTGGATGCGGCAGGTCCGGGCAACCGCCCGACCCGGCGTGGCAATTGTGGCGGTGGCTGAGAACAGCGGCTACCCGACGTTACCTATTCGCATCGGCGAATTAGAAGGTCGGCCGGATCCGCACCTCTGGATGAGTCCAACTGCAGCGATGGCCTACGTTGAAGTCATTCGCGACGCGCTTTCCGAGTGGCGCCCCGATCAAGCAGAGGATTTTGTCGCGCGTGCAACCGCAGCCATTACGCATCTCGCTGAGCTGCAGGAGGAGGTGCGCGAATTGCTTGCCCCGATTCCACGAGAACAGCGCGTGTTGATTACGAGCGAAGCTGCGTTCCTCTACTTTGCCGATGCCTTCGACTTCGAGCACGACGCGATTTGGGGCAGCAACGATGAAGAAGAGGGTACACCACGGCAAATTGCCCGCATTATCGATATCATTCGTGCTCAACAGATTCCAGTGGCCTTCTACGAAAGCACCATCAGCGATCGCCATGTTCGGTCGGTGGCGGAAGAAACCGGAATACGCGTGGCGGGCCCACTGTTTGTGGATTCACTAGGGCCGGCAAATAGTGGTGTGACCAGCTACGGGGAACTGCTGCTACATAATGCCCGGTTGATTAGCCAAGAATTGCGACCATGACCAATCCGGAACATGAACGATGGGTGGTCGAAGCCGACGGCGTTGCCGCCGATTACAGCGGGCTAATCGCTTTGGCTGATGTTGACCTGCGTTTGCCCGCGGCTCGCTTAACGGCGATTATCGGACCCAACGGCGCAGGCAAATCAACCCTGCTGAAACTTTTGACGGGGATGAAAAAGCCGCTGCGAGGTTCGTTGCGAGTATGTGGCATGGACATACATACCGCTCGACGCGCCAACGCGGTGGCGTACGTCCCGCAAGAGACGGACATCGATTGGGATTATCCCATTTCAGTGCGGGACGTGGTGCTGACCGGACGCTACGGGCGGAGTCGACAATCGGGCGGCTGGCGTGCTTGGCTGCCACCCCGCTTTATCGGCGCCTCGCACCATGACAAGGCCCATGCGGCCATGGCCGCTGTGCAGGTTGACGATTTGGCGGATCGACCGATTGGAGCACTCTCCGGCGGTCAGAAAAAGCGCGTGTTCATGGCCCGCTCGATTGCGCAGGAAGCCGATCTAATGCTGCTGGATGAACCGCTGGCCGGCGTCGATCGGCGCAGCGAACGGATCATTATTGATTATCTGAAAGAATTTGTCCGATGCGGCAAGTCCGTGCTGATGGTCACTCACGACTTGCCGACCGTGCGCGATTGCGCGGACTGGGTGGTATTGGTCAATCGGGCGATTGCGGGGGTAGGGGATCCAGAAGAAATGCTAGCCGCGGAAGCATTGGAAAAAGGCTATCACCGCATTGAGCATCGGGGGGAGCGGTGATGCTGGAGGCGCTTGTAGAGTTCCTGTCGGGAATCGGGACAGCTTGGGCGAATCACTTGTTGAGCTGGCTGAGTTATGTCATCGGGTGGTTGCCGGAGACGATTGCGGAGCCTTTCCAGTACCAATTCATGTTGCGCGCACTGCTGACCTCGCTAGTGGTCGGGGGCGTCTGCGGGATCTTGTCGTGCTATGTCGTCTTGAAGCGGTGGGCCTTGTTGGGCGATGCCATCAGTCATGCCGTACTGCCCGGCGTCGCGATCGCCTACCTGTTAGGCGCTCCGATGCTGGTGGGCGCGTTTATCAGCGGTAGTGTGACGGCGGTTGGGATCGGCTTTATTCAGCGCAATACGCGGATCAAGGAGGATTCCGCCATGGGGTTGATGTTCACCGCTATGTTCGCGCTGGGGGTAGTGATCATCTCCCGGATTGCCACTTCAACACATCTGATGCACATCCTCTTTGGTAATGTGCTGGGCGTGACCATGGCGACCTTGGTGACGACGATGTACATCGGCGCATTCGCGCTCGGCGTCGTGCTGCTTTGCTACAAACAGTTTCTCGTCTATACGTTCGACCCCAATCACGCCAGTGCCATAGGCATGTCGACCGGCATGATTCATTACGGATTGATGCTCTTGCTCACGCTGACCATCGTGACCAGCTTGGAGACGGTAGGAGTCATCCTCGTCGTGGCCATGCTGATCATTCCCGGTGCCACGGCTTCGCTGCTGACGCATCGCCTGCCGCGTATGATGGCGATTTCGGTCTTGGTGGGCATCGCATCGACGACCTTGGGATTGTATTTCTCATTTCGGCTAGACGTCGCATCGGGCGGCATGATGGTGTTGGTAGCTTTTGTGATCTTTGTTATCGCAGGCCTAGCCTCACCGGTCGGTCCGATCCGGCAGCAATTGCGCCGACGTGCACGCGCTGACCTCAATGCGGATTAAAGCGCGCAGCACGAAGACGCAAGGGGCGCTCTGTCCCGTCCTCGGAGAATAGACCGAGAAGTATTGGAAACTGGTATGAGGCCATGAAAATGCCGAATAATAGCTTATAAGCTATTACATGTTCTCAATAGATATGACCTATAGCGTATAAGCTATAATGTCTCTTGCGTGCCGACGTTTCCAGTCGTTGGAAACTTTTTTAGGCGTTTTTCCAATCGTTGGAACTTTTTCAGGGGATTTTTCCAGTCGTTGGAAGATTTTTGAGCACTTTTTCCAGTCATTGGAAAAGTGGACTGACTGGTGGGTTTTGGTCTCAACATGGTACGATGCCGGCGTGCCCCTGACACCCGCTTGAAAGAGTTATGGGCGTGGCTTCATTGTACTGTTCTTCGTAGCCGCCGCCGTAAGGCGGTGGATGGCTCACCCAAGCCGCGCTGTCTATCGGTCGAATGGATGGCGCTGGGCTACGGTTCCGCAATAGAGACATTTGACCTGTTGTCGAATCAGTACGCGACCGCAGTTTGTGCAAGTGGGGCGTTCCTCCGATTTAGCGACTTTGCCGTCGAGCTTGCCGTCGCGCAGGTCGATTTCCTGTACCATCTCGATCAATTGATCGTCGGTATAGCCGTGCTGATGCTTCAATACTTCCCAGAGTGCTTCCGTGATCATGAACAGCTTCTCGATGTCCATTTTCATGCTCTGCTGTTCATTGCGAACTCGATTCGCGGTACGGCTGGCTTCTTGACCCGTGGTCTGCGCCTTGTTCGTCCGCGACGTTTGCTGTGCCGCGCCTGCAATAAAAAGTCCGTGTATCATGTCGCCTGCTCCTCTCCTTCTACGGGATCCCCGATTCGGATCCTTGCTCCTAATCGTGCTCGTAATCGTAATCTTAATCCGAATCGATTAAGATTACGATTCGGATTACGGTTATGAGGTTAAGCACGATAGTGGACAGCGAATGCATTAGGTCTTAGGCTGCTTGCACATCAGGGAAATTGATATGAAAACTTGGCAAGAAACCAACGTCTTGACGACGCGCACGCGTTCCTTATTGGAAGGCGGTCAGTCCGCTGCGTGGGCGATTGTGACACGTATTGAGGGATCAACCTATCGGCGGCCCGGCGCAAAACTATTGATCGAGGCGGACGGGCGCATGTCCGGCAACATTAGCGGAGGCTGTCTGGAGGCCGATGTGCGGGAAAACGCGCTGGCCGCGATCGAGGCAAGTCAGCCGCGCTGCCTCTATTACGATACCAGCGATGACGAGGATACCCTTTGGGGGATGGGACTAGGCTGTAATGGCAAGGTGGATTTGCTCGTCTTGCCCTTTCAGCCGGATAAGGACTTGCCTTGGCTATCGCAACTTGCTGAGGGACTGGCGGGTGACCAGCCGTTGGCTGTCCGGTATCCCTTGCAGGGCGAGTTGCCGACGGTCGAGACGCCGACCGCTGACCTGCAGCCTGGGCTGGACGATGCGGCGTTCACGGAAAAGTTACTACCGCCCCCGACCCTCGCGGTGATTGGGGCAGGGGACGATGCCATGCCGCTGGTCCAGATGGCGGCTGCCGTGGGATTCCGTGTGACGGTGGTGGACC
>SLCI01000062.1 GCA_007125875.1 Kiritimatiellia bacterium
AATGGTCATTTTGGAGGGCGGAGCTCTGCGACGCCGCGATAGGAATGGAAAATGGCTAAGCGCTGTGTGGCTTCCGGTCTCGCGGAGCTCAACCCTTCAACTTGTTGGGATCTGTGTGTAAGTGGTTCTCCGCAAGCGAGTCCGCGCAGAGAACTTATTGACCCTGGTTCCCGATCATGCCGTCAGGTCAGGTTTTCGGAGAAAAGTGACTAAATGATGGAGTCCAACCTGTTCATCGCTATAATACCGCCTTTCGTGGAGAGCATTCGGGTGCGCGGTAGATAATTCGAGGATCTTACAGGACATGGCCAAATACATATTTATCACCGGAGGAGTAGTTTCATCCCTGGGCAAGGGCTTAACGGCAGCCTCGATTGGGCGCCTACTGATTAGCCGCGGATTATCGATCCGGATGCAAAAATTGGACCCCTATCTCAACGTCGATCCCGGCACCATGAGCCCGTTCCAGCATGGCGAAGTGTTTGTGACGGATGACGGAGCGGAAACCGATCTGGATCTGGGCCACTACGAGCGATTTACCGGACAAACGACCTCGCGCAAGAGCAATTATACTGCCGGGCGCATCTACTGGGACGTTTTGAAGAAGGAGCGGCGCGGCGATTATCTCGGTGGTACGGTCCAAATGATTCCCCACATCACCGATGAGATCAAAGCCTCCATTCGCTCGCTCGACGAAGAGGATGTCGACGTCATCCTGTGCGAAATCGGCGGTACCGTAGGCGACATTGAGGGATTGACCTTCCTGGAAGCCATTCGCCAAATCGGCCTTGAAGAGGGCCCGGAAAATGTCTGTTACGTTCACCTCACCTATGTCCCGTTCATCAAGGCGGCTGGCGAGGTGAAAACCAAGCCTTCGCAGCAGAGCGTGGCGCGCCTGCGCGAGATCGGTATTTTGCCAAATATCCTCATTTGTCGCACCGAGGTGGATCTGGGCGACGATGTGCGCCGCAAATTGTCCCTGTTCTGTAACGTGCCGCAACATGCGGTGATCGTTGAAAAGGATGTTGAGCATAGCATTTATGAGTTGCCCGTCGTATTGCACGCCCAAGATGTCGATCAATTGATCATGCGCCAATTGCAATTGAATCCGCCTGTCGCCGACTTGACGGAATGGCGCGAGATGCTGAATCGAGTCATTTATCCCAAGGGCTCCGTGAAGATTGGCGTGGTTGGAAAGTATTCCGAGCTGCAGGACGCCTATAAATCCATTTTCGAAGCCATAGAGCACGGTGCCTTGGCCCATGCGCAATCGGTGCAGCTGGTCAAGATCCCAGCCGAAGAACTGGAGGATGGCACTGGCTTGGAGCGACTGGACGAGATTGACGCGCTGTTGGTCCCGGGCGGATTCGGTGGCCGTGGCGTGGAAGGCAAGGTCGAGGCCGTCCGACTGGCGCGCGAGAAAAAGATCCCCTTCCTCGGCATTTGTCTGGGCATGCAGTGCGCGATCATCGAGTTTGCGCGCAACGTCGCCGGCCTGACCGGTGCTCAGTCGACGGAGTTCGACAAGGATACGCCGCATCCCGTTGTCTGCCTGATGGAGGAGCAGGAGCATGTCCAGAACTTGGGCGGCAGCATGCGGTTAGGCGCCTCCCGATCAACCTTTCAGCCGGACACCCTGATCGCTCGCTCATATGGTGCGCAGGAAGTGTTCGAGCGCCATCGCCATCGCTATGAGGTGAATCCCGGCTATCACGCCAAACTGGAAGGTGCTGGCTTGATCCTGTCGGGCAAAGATGACGGCGGACATTTAGTGGAGTCGGTTGAGTTATCGGATCATCCTTGGTTCGTGGCGACGCAATACCATCCCGAATTCAAGTCGCAGCCGCTCAAGCCGCATCCATTGTTCCGCGACTTCATTGGCGCCGCCATCGCCCGCCAATCAACGCGGTAAGTGGAGCAAGTTCGGGGTTCCCGCTGCGCTCGCTTGGGCCTTTATCCTCGTGCTAAATCAATCTTTCGTAATTATACCAGTTTCCAATACTTTTCGGTCTATTCTCCTAGGACGTGACGGAGCACGTCCCTCCGGAATGCTACTGCAGTAACTGATTCTGCTTAGCGTGTACCGGAGGGGCAACCTTCCTCCTCCGTCAAGGCTACGGCGGACAGGCTGTGTTGCCCTGAGAATGTACCGAAAAGATATAGCAACTGGTATTACTCGCTCGTAGGGACGCCGTTAGGCGTTTCTTCCTTTTCGGGCTGGACCGAGCGCTCTTCGATCAAGCGGTCACGGGACAGCAGCAGTTGGGCCTTAATGTTGGCCGGCATGGTGAAGGTCCAGCCCGCGTATCGCCGTGCGGCCAGCAACTGCTCGGCCCCTTCGCCCTCAATCTCAATGCGAAAATAGTGCAGTCCGCCTTCCGCTGTTTCCCCAATCATTAGGCGGATGACCTCGCCCGTCACGGTCTCCGCTTCAATCACATCTACCGCCTCCCCAAACGCGTCCTCAATCGCTTCATCGCGCCGGCCAGCCACATCGTGAAAACTGAAGAACCGCAGGGCCTGAAACCATTGTCGTGCGCCGGAACGGCTGACGGCTTCGTGCGCCGCCAGTTTGTCCGGAGTATCAAATTGGCCGTCCTCAGTGCGTGTCACCGTCAACGTGCTGCCATCGCGACGTACCTTGTGCATTCGGGCCAGCGCATCTTCATTGATGCGCAGCAACGTCTTATCCAACAGGGAGGAGCGATCGGTCGGCAGCCCTTGTAACGGTTCGGCAACCAGCACCACCGGTCCATCATTCATGCGCATGTAGACCCCGTCGGGAACGGGCATGACCTCGCCGTTGATGGTGCGTGTGCGATTGCGCCCGACGGATAATTGACCCAGCGTTTCTCCGGCAGCGTCGCGAAAGACCAAAATCATAGTCGGTTGATCGCCTGTCGCTTCGGCATCCGGATCAAGGCCAAATTCATCCAGCCAGTCTTCACCGCCGCGGACCACTTGACCAACACGCAACTGCGCCACTTGGCGCAGCGCCGTGACCAGTCGCTCGAAGTTGGCGGGATAATCGTGCACCGCCGGCACAACCCAGTGATCCTCGCTACGCGTGATTTGCCATTCGGTAGCCTGACGCTGAATCAGAATGTCCGCCGCGTCGTTGATATCGAACTCCACCAACCGATCGCCCGGCTGCAAAGCCGATTCGGGTGCGGCGGTATCCATGCGGGTCCACCACAACGCGACGAGCAGAAAGCCCAAGGCCAGAAATCCAACCAATAGCGAAGATCCTTTCATGACCAACTATCTCCCTTCTTATCTCGTTCGACGTCGCCAGAGTCCGCGCGCCACCCCAAACAGGCCCACCGCTAACGGAACCAGCGCGATATGGATGGTCTTGATGCGCAAACCGAGCTGCTCAATGTCGCTACGCAGGTTACGGCGCACATCCTGCAGTTGCTGGCGCGTCTCGAATAACTCTTCTTGAAAACGGTCCAATTCAGCACGCTGTTCAGCAGAAAGAATAAATTGCTGCGTTGGGTCCAACGTGCCCTGCATTTCAGTGATCAGTTGTTGGACCTCCGCCATACGCTCCTGCAGGCGCGTTTCTTCCTGTCGCCAGCGTTCCTGCGCAGCGCGCTCAAGATCGCGCACCCGATCAAAGGGCCGCGCAAAGGTGCCGCGTGTGCGCAGTCCGATTAGGTTTTCGCCACCCGTCAATTGTTCCGCCATATTGATCACGAAATTAAGGTTGTCGTTGAGCGGCTCAAAAACCGTTTGCCCGAAGATATTCATGGCGCGAACGGCAAAGCGATCGAACAGTAAATCGGCGTCCGCGACCAATACGATCACCGACTCTTCCTCGCCTTGGGCGTGATGCGGCGGCAACTCGCCAGGCTCGGCGGCGAAATCGGGCCGACCCTCAGCGAAAGCGGACGGGAACAAGCCCTGCAAGCGAACCGCGATGGCGCGACGCCCATCAATGGGCGTGACCGCTTGCGGTGCCCCATCATCGCTACGGCTCGCGGCCAAGGCGGGTACGCGTCCACTCTGATTCGAGCTGCGAATGAGCGTGGTCAGGGTCAGTCCGTCCACCGGCTCGCCGCTAAAGTAACCGGTGCCCGGCAACATCATCTCATCGATCAGCGCCGTCGTGACTTCGTCGCGATTAAACGCGTCACCTCGCAAGGAAAGCCATGTGGCATTGTGTACGGGCTGCCCGCGTTGCGAGGTCAGCAACGTCGTGTGCTGTGAATCGGACAACACGGTTTGCACGTTCATGCTTAAACCCCATCCATTCAGCAGACGATTGAATGACTCGACCGTGCCGCCGTGCTCATGCGGCTGCGACCCGCTCAAGATCTCGTTGGTGATATGCCAAGGGTCCAGAAAGGCCATCATGCGCCCGCCCCGCACCAAAAATTGGTCGATGGCATACAAAACATTCGGTGGCATGTCGCGGGGCTGAATTACCATCAGCAGATCGATCTCATCGGGAATCTCGTCCGCGCCGTATGGGAGCAGGCGGACGGTGTATAGTCGTTGCAACTCGGTAACGAATAACCAGTTCGGGGTCTGGCCCATGCCCCGCATGCCCATCGGCGGCGACATCACCGGCAGCGGCGTCAACAACCCAATGGTTGGTGTATCGCGGCGCGTCGCCTCATGAATGATGCGCGTGACGTGGTATTCCAGTTGTGGCTCCTGCCCGGGCGCCATCACGGGGATGACCGCCTCGCGCGCGCCGCTTACCGCTACCAGGCCAAGGTAGAACGGGGTGCCGCCCGGCCCGACGGGATTGGCCATCAGTCCGTAACGCTGCGCCCAATCCTCGACCTCGGTGTCAGGGCGCGGATCGAGCGTTTCCACCACAATCCGGCCATTGCTGCGCAGCGCGTACTCGCGCAGCAGCTCTTCGACGCGTTGGGCATACTGCCGGATCGGAATCGGCGTCTCCTCCATGCTGCGCGAGAAGAAGAATTTCAGCGTCACATCGCGGTCGAGTGTGCTCAGCAACTGTTGGGTACCGGGCGAAATCGTGTAGAGCCGGTCCTCGGTCAGATCCACGCGCCACAGCACGCGACCGAACAACAGGTTCAGGACGATCACGATAGCGGCCAGCACCAGTAGGCCGGTGACGCCTTGTAAACGATTTATGCGAGTAGGTTTCGTATTCATGATCAACGCTGCTTCCCTTGAAGTACGACCTGGGCCGCGGCCAGTAGGACAACGACCACGCTGACGAAGTACAACACGTCACGGAAATCGATCACGCCACGCTGCATACTTTCATAGTGCGGCATGAACCCGAGCGCCGCGATCCCGTCGACGAGAGCGAGCGGGAGAACGCGTATCAGCACGTCCGTGACCGGCGGATATCCCGCTAACATCAGAAAGAGCCCCACGACGACGGCGAGGATGAAGCTGATCACTTGATTCCGCGTGCAGGCGGACGTGAACACGCCGACCGCCAAGTACGCGCCGGCCAGCAGCGCGCTGCCGAGATAGCCCGCGATGATCACGCCCGCATCGGGTTGGCCCAGATAATAGACCGTGATCACGATGGGGAAGGTGAGGGCCAGGGCGGTGATCAGGAAGAGCCAGGCGGCGAGATACTTGCCCAGGATCGCCTGCATAGGCGTGATCGGGAGGGTGAACAGCAGTTCAATGGTGCCGGACCGCTTTTCCTCCGACCACAGCTTCATCGCGATCGCTGGCACGAGAATGAGATAGAGCCAGGGATGCCAGAAGAAAAATGGGCGCAAGTCTGCATTGCCCGATTCGTACAGGCGACTGACGGAGAAAGTGAAGAAGCCCATCAGCGCCAGAAAAATGACCAAAAACACATAGGCGACCGGCGAATCGAAGTAGGCCCGCCATTCCCGTTTTGCGACAGTGAAGATCATGCGTCCTCCATTCATGCTGCGGCCTCTTCCGCTTGGGTCGCGGTCAGGCGACGAAAGACTTCATCGAGCCGGCCTTCTTCCGCATGAATTGAAGCGATCGGCCATTTCTGATTACGCGCCAATTCAAGCACGGCCGGCAAAATCATTTCACCCTTTTCCGGATAAATACGGAGCGCGTGCGAATCGATTTTCTCCACCTGCGTGACCTTGTCGAGTGCCTTGATTTGCTTGGCCGCATCTTTGCGCGGTTCGGTGAGTCGTAGCAGCACCGCATTGTGGTAGAGGCTTTGCTGCTTCAATTCGGCGGGCGTGCTATTGGCCACCAGGCGACCGCCAGCAATAATGATCACCCGCGAGCAGATCGCTTCCACCTCTTCCAGCACGTGGGTGGATAGGATGATCGCCTTTTCCCGGCCCATGTCCGTGATCATATTGCGCACGATATGCTTTTGATTCGGATCCAGTCCGTCCGTCGGCTCATCCATAATCAACACGCGCGGTTCGTGGAGCAGGGCCTGCGCCAGTCCGACTCGTTGCCGATAGCCCTTCGAAAGCGTTTCGATTGTTTGCCGCTGCACATGCGTCAGAAAACAGCGTTCCATAACTTGGTCCACGCGCTTTTCACGCTCAATCCCGCGGAACCCGCGCACCTCCGCGATAAAGCGCAGAAACTCGCGCACCGTCATCTCGCCATAGGTCGGGGCACTTTCGGGTAGATACCCGATCACCGATCGCGCCGCCAAGGATTCCGTCGCCACATCATGACCCATCACACTCACGCGCCCGGACGTCGGCGGCAGATAACCCGTAATCATGCGCATCGTCGTTGTCTTGCCCGCGCCATTCGGGCCCAGAAAGCCCAGCACGTCGCCTTTTTCCACGCGGAAAGACACGTCCTTTACGGCATGTATTGCCCCAAACTGCTTATTCAACTCACACACTTCAATCATGCGATACCCCCTACTGTACGGAGTTCAGACCCAGCCAAAGCCGGCGACGTCTTAGATATCCGCCACGCCCGTACGTTCAAAAAATGAAGTCCATCTCAGACCTGATCGCCACGGCGTATAATCGTAACCATAACCGTACGCGGGACAAGTCAGCAAGA
>SLCI01000069.1 GCA_007125875.1 Kiritimatiellia bacterium
CCTCCGCCGACCACTGGCAAGGCGGGAGTAGGCGTCGGCACATTGACGGTACCGGCAAAATCACCGGACAACATGCCGGATCCCGCCGCATTCGTGATCAGCGTAAAGTCATCCAAACGCAGATTCGGCGGCAGGTACTCAAGGATCTCGACGGATTGGCTCACGCCCTCGGGTACGGTGACGCGAATATCGAACGTAGCGGTTTCGCCAATCACGACGCGATTGCTCAATGAAGAAGCCACACTGGTGTTATCTTCTGTAAGCGTGCCGTCTTTCCATGCCTTGTCCATACGTGGAATGTTGGCGGTCAAGCTGTCATCATCTGAACGCTCATAATTGTTAGGCGCGCCAGCCTCGCCATCACTGCCATCACGTTGTCCGTATAGCGTACCGCTGGCACCGGGCGTGACACTGCCGGTCGGATTCGGATCGGTCCCATTACCGGGCAAGCTGGTAAACGTACCGGTGACCTCATTGTCAACAATTTGGCCCGCCAGCAACTCATCCACCAGGACCGCCTGATACGTTACGGTGATGGAGGAATCGCGATCCATCGAATCAGCCGTAATGGTCAGCACATTACCCGTAAACGAGGCTCCCGCATTATTCACCACACCGCTCGAGCTAATGGAAACTACCGATGCGTTGGTCAAAAATGCCACCGGTAACGGGTCGGTAAATTCGACATCAAACGCAGTGGTGACGAAGTCATCGTCAATATTGGTGATGACGACTTCATACGTAACGGTATCGCCCGCTTCATAGGAGGAACCCGATGTAATCGTTTTGGTTACATCCAGATTGGGCTCTTCAAGTGTTACGACCACAACACCAGATGTCGCCAATGCCGCGCCTTCCTTCCAAACCTCAAATCGATTGGTTAGCGAGCGACCGGCCAAGTTCGCAACTTCATTCACTGCAATCGCATTGAACTCGATCACGATGTACTCAGGGTCAGTATCGATGCGGTTGGTGTTTACGACGGTCCCCAAGGAGAAGGTCGGATTTGTTCCCGAGTCGAACGTTGCTGGAGAAAGCAATGAACCGGGGAATTCGAATGTGGGTGTGACATTCGGGATTGAATTGGATACCCACAGGCCCGGCCCAGACAAAGCAGCTTCACTGGAGGAGACGCTGTTATCGAGCGAGACAAAGGCAATGGTGGCCGTTTCGTCATCGAGATAGCGCAGGCCACTGGGCAGCACATCAATAAATGACAGATCCGTCGAGGTACCTTCAGGAATTTGCCATGCCAGGCGGAACCGAGCGATTTCGCCGATCGCCAAGTTTGCGCCCGGTGTGTGCGTTTCAGAAGTCGAGACGAGCGACTTCTCAGGATCTGGTACTACAATCACGACATCCGCATTGTCGGCCGAGAAATAACTATCGACGCCACCGTCACCATTTCGCTCGATGCTATCATCGTTATGAATTGATCGCGGTGTGCGGGTGTCGCCTGTCGCCAAACCATCATCCAGGCTGGTCCAGAAAACGGTTGCTTCGTTGTCGACAACTTGTGCCGGCTCAACAATTCCCGATGTTCGCGCTTCAAAGGTGATCGTAAATTGCTCACCGGGCAACAAGGTTAGCCCGTTCGGGTGTGTGGTCGCATTCACTTGGAGCGTATTACCGACAAATTCGAAGGCACTGGCTCCGTGCGCACCGGTGACGCTTTCAATACTCAATGAATCGAGTTCCGCCGGGACCTGATCGATCAAGGTCAAGTTATAAGCTGTGGTCGAATCAGAGGCGGCATTCGTGACAGTGATCTGGAAATAGAAGAAGTCGCCCGCGTCCAGATCTTCCAGTGTATTGAGCCATGGTCCTGCAGGATCATCCGAAACACGCTTGGTCAATGTCACATCAGGTTCAATAATGGTGACCACATCGGACGAATCGGTGACGGGATCCTGACGGCCCGTGTAATCCAATTCAGCCGTATTATTGCGCGTGGCGCCGGCGGTGTTGGGGGCCGTATTGAGCGTGACCGCGCGATACGTGATGATAATCTGCTCGGCAACATTATTATCGTCGTCCGAGTTGAAAATATCGCCAAAGTCATAGGTCACGATGCGACCATTATCCGTGATGTTCACGTTGCTGGGACTCGTGCCTGTTCCCGGCGTATTATCCAACGTAATGGCGGGATCCACATCCACTGAGAGGATGTCCACAAACGCGAGTCCGCTTTGAAGCGTATCGGTTAAAACTGCATTCGATACCACGCCTTCCGGCACCGTAATCGTCAGCGTATAGGTAATCAGCTCGCCAATCACCACTTCATCATCGCTATTGAAGGCGTCATCGATCTCTGTCTCAACCAGCACCTTATCCAGCGAAGGCGGCGCGGTACGAACCAGCGCGTCATCTTCCCGGCCATCCGGGATATGATTCGGACCGTCTTCGGCACCCGCAAATTGAGTCAGCGTGACGACGTTTGTGATCGAGGTATCCGCCGGATGCTCCTCCGGCAGCAGCAAATCATAGGAGACAACGACGATATTGGAGCCCGTGTTGACCGGACTTCCGAAATCATCCAAGCCATTTTTGAGCGAACCGTTACCGAACGCACTGACGTGATTATCTACCAGCTCCATTGTGAATGCTTGTTCCGTGGCATCCCAATCCAACAGATAATCAGTGCCTTCTGTCAGCACTTCGCCCGTACCTCGTTGAACAACAAAATTTACGCCGGTGCTGAACGCACTGGTGTCAGGGAAATCAATCACATACGCCGGTGGCAGTGCCTCCGTAATCACGACGTCATAGGCGTCTGAACGTCCCGAGTTAAACAAAACCACACCATAACGAATGACGTCATGCGCGTCTGGAAGCGGATCATCGGTCAAGTCGGAATTACCCACCGCATCGGCCTGGGCCTGAGTGGTCAGCGTCTGCGCAGCGCCTAAAATGTTGGTTTCGCCCGGCGCCTCGAACGGAATGCCGCCCAACGTGAAGCCCCCCGCCTGCGTGTGTCCGAGGACACCTTTGAACACATTCACATTGGGTTGATTAAGCACGAACGGCGTGATCACCTCATTGGCTGCGATATCGGTGGCCGTATTGCGATCGCTCGCCTGCGCCTGATTCATGAGCAGCAGGTTATCGGCAAAGGGCTCGTCGTTCACGGTCATGGTGAATAGCAAATCGACCTTGCGCGGCAGGTTATTCGTGTCGTCGTACGTGCCAAAATCAAAAATAATGGTGTTATTGCCAGCCGCGGCATCAATGGTTACATCCGGATCACTGTACGGCGGGACCAAGTCTGTGCTTTGACTAAAGGTGTCGGTAGGGCCATAGCTCCACTCACCAGACGGCGGCACATCCAATCCCCCCGTATAACGCAGCCAATCAGCAGGGCTACCGTCATTATTGGGATCATCAACTTTCAGAATTGGTAACGGCACAAAGTCGGATAGCTGGAAGAGATCAATATCCCCTGTAAATAAATCGGTTTCCAACCGGAACGTAACGGTTTCGCCCGGACGCAAAGAGAGCACGCTCGGCAGATTCGTGCTTCCATCGATGGCATAGATACTCTTAATCAGCGTAGGCGTCGGCAAACTCAGTGATGCACCGGAATCATCAGCCTCAGACGTGCCGCGTGGACTAAGATCCTGCGGATCGAGCAAGTCGCCGGAGATGAGGGTTGTGTTCGACAATCCGTCACGCGGATTGAGGCTGGGATTGCCGCTGAGGAAGTTATCCGAATACTGATCTTGTACTACTGTCCGGAAAACCAGTGTACCGACCGTGCCGCCATGTGGCAGGGGCGGATTGTTGTACGGACCGTTCGCTAAACCCGTGACGTCGGAATCAATGCCGCCACCGACGAGGTTGTCATTGGTACCGCGCGTCACCAACTCATCAGAAATGCGGAACTCCAACAGGGTAGTACCGTCGTTCGGGGGGAAATTAGCCAAGTGGCTTGGTGCCGGCGGATCTGAGAAACGAGGGGTGATGGTGAAGTTGGCGGGATCCATATCGCCGGACAAGGTGGATCCATGCTCGGTGAAAGTAAGGGTCGGCATGAAGTTCGTATCAAACCGCTGACCGTCTGAGATAATGTCCTCAATCACGACATTCGTGAAGGCGAAGTAGTCAGAGACCTGAAACTCGAGCGTGTATTCAAGCGTGCGATCCGGTAAGGGCGGCCCACCCTCGACCACGCTGACACCCTTCTGAATCGCGATCGACTGAGCCGACAATTCATGTTCGGGCTCTTCGCTCGGGGTTACATCCAAACCGTCAACGGTCGCGCGGTCAGCTACGCGAGCAGGATCATCGCGTTCATCGATGGGCGTCCAGTCACCGTAGGTATAGGCCTGATTGGGCAAGAGCCGATCATCACCGGTGACGGCATTCAACACCTCGACATTGTTGGAATCCAACCGCGGCACAAAAAACTCGAGCTCCAACATGGCATCAGCACTGGAAACCGTTCCCGTGACTGTACCGAAAGAGAATTCAAGGGTTCCGCCGGGGATGTTTGTGGACGGAGACTGGATCTCTGTAATGGCACCCGATCCCGACACGCGGTTACTGTCGGTCACCCGAATGAACTGCATGGTATCGGGCAGAATATCAACGATGCGCAAATCGGTAATTTCCTGACCTTCGGCCACATCGACCGTCAAACGGTATCGGCGCGGGAAATTTGGCCCAGTCGCTGTTTCATCTTCAGGCCCAATGTACGTTTTATCGAGCCGGATAACGGTTGGGGTCACATCGGGATCATTATCAAACTGATCGCCTATCAAGCTGGGATCAACGCGCGGATTGTCGAGCGGATCGTTACCAAACTGGAAGCCACCACGGGCCGACATGACCAAAGGCTCCCCTGCGTCAGCAAGTTCGCTGACATCCGCGGAGAACGATAATGTCGCCACGGGCTGCGCCGGCGTGAAGCTACCGAACGGCAAACGCACCACCATAAAGCCATCACCATTTTGGAAGCGGCCCGGCGGTCCAAAATCTTCCGTTCGCACGTACACCGGCAAACCATTCGTATCTCGCGCGTAGGGGTGCGCGACGCCAAGCCCGCCATTCGCCGTATCATCGAAAGCAAAGATTTGAACATCCGACGCGGGCAACGGCGTACCCAAATACGTGACCGTGTCCGAAATTGTCAATCCGTCAAATTCATTGGTTGAGCCCGGCGGTGGCGGGAAGACGGGCATTTCCAATGGATCCCAAAAACCATCTTGGCCTGTGGCGTCAAATGCTAGATCAATGAACGGGCCGAAGCCGGTTTGATTGGGCGATGTGTTGTCGAACGAGATACTAAAATTAAACGATCCCCCGATCGGCACATTCGCTGGCGAACTTATTTCCACCGATGGCACAGCATCTTGGCCATGTGAAACGCTCGTGCCGGCGATAACGAAAACGCTCGCCCCAACCAGCATTACTCTGAGCGATGCCCGCATGGATTTGAATGCCGCGGAATAGATACTGTACCTGTTCATAGTGTACTCCTGATTACCAAATCTTGGCCGAACTGACGGTGCGATAACACACCAAGGCCCTCGTAATGAAAAAGATGAACGAATAGAGAATCGAAAAAACGAAAGAAATTTTGGCCAGGAAGTTTGACAATGTGTGAGTTGGATGGATTTTGTGGGGTATTATAGGAGAAAGCTACCGCTTGCAGGGCACTGCCAGCGTGCTGCTTTTGAATCTGCAAACTGATTTTGCATACCCTCACTTAATCATTCCCCCTCCCATTCGACGATCATGCTCAAGGATTATGGCAATACAATCAAGACAAAATTCCTCGAAATTACTCATATTTTCTATCCAATACATGCATGACTCCCGCCCTTAGGGGCTTATTTGCCGTATCGAAATGGATTAACTACCAATTCGTTTTTCTGTGAGCAAAAAGGCATATCCCTTAAGGGTTCAATCAGCAAGCTAACAACTGCGGGGATACAACGGCAAGCTATCGAGATGGGTACATATTGGGTACACGGAATACGCTTCTTCAGCTCGCTTCCGGCCGATTTCAAAATTCGCTAACTGTGTTCGTTGAGGACTTGTACCAGTTTCCGATACTTTTCGGCCTATTCTCCAAGGACGCGACGGAGCGCGTCCTTCCGGGATGCTTCTGCAGTAATACCATCCTCTAATACTTATCGGTCTATTCGTCGAAAACTTTGGCATGAAAAGAGATGGGTTAGCCGCAATAAGAGGACGACACGGAGGTCGTCCCTCCAGAATGATTTTACAGTAACCGGTTCGGCTTAGCATGTAGCGGAGGGGCAACCTCTGTGTTGCCCTGAGAATGTGCTGAAAAGTCAGAGTAACTGGTATGAGAGGTGTGCTGATTTATTATCGGCGCGTCGCAAGCGACGGCCCCACAGCGCGATCTTCGAAGCGCTTGTAGGGCGTCCGCTCTTGTCACGCCGCTGGCCTTGTGAAGGGGATGCACATCGCTGATTGTCACCCTCAATTCTGGCGTAAATCAATACACCCAGATGACGGCGATCGAGTAATTTAGTTACAAGGACTAGTTACGTAACAGCTTTATCCTGACATATAAGCGATCCCCGACGAACGGGAGTCGAGCGATAACCTCGTTCATATCTGTCCCAAGCACGTGCATCTGAGAAACGATCTCGAGATCTTCCTGCGGGGTCTCCCAATGAATCAAGTCCGTCGACGTCAATAGCACGTAGTCAACACCAGCTCGATTCACCCGTTCCTGCCAGCGAACATAGACAAACTGGCCTTCATCCTCCATTACTGACTCGAGCAATCCGACTCCTGCACCACGGGCCCCAGCGCCCACATGCGCTTCAATATAGCCATTCCCGAGCGCATAGTGCGCAAAGGTATGTGCACCACTTATCGAATCATCGCTCAGATCAGCCGGTGCGAATCGCTCCCAACGCCACTGCACGTAGCCTTGAGCACCGTGCCCACTCCCCTCGATCGCGCCTAAATTCATCGCAGGATCACCCAGCAAGTTGTACATCAGATAGGTAGAACCATAAATCGGATCCATCTCCATTTGCTGATGCGCCCGTTGAATCGCAAGACCCAACGTGCTGACGCCCTCATCATACAACGCGCGATAGAAGGCTTCGCCCAGACGCGTCGCTGGCGCATTGTACGATTTTCCAGACGAGGACCACATCGCCACTGCACCGCCACCGTTTCGATTCAGTAACCGCTCCGCCAAACTGTGCGATTGCGGATTGTCAAAGCGCCCCGCCAAACAGGTTAAGGCGATCACTATGGGTTGCTGCGCATTATTCAGGCCGTTGACATCACTTGCGCCCAGCAGTGCGCCATTTCGGCCCTCGTTCATGAACGATGATTGATTCCCGTGTCCTGTGTAATGAATGATCCCGGCACCGGATTGGAAATGAGACAGTAATTGGTTACGCATGGCTGTAAAACCTAGATCGGATCGGTAGAGTTTGGAGATACTTGCTCCAACCGCTGCCGTAGCCAGTCGCTCACTGGATTCGGTGAAATCGCCGGCTGCATCCGGCTTGCCCGCCGCCAACACAACGGTATTATGCCAATCCTCCCCATGCTGCGCTTCATACGCCTTGATTTTATCAATCATAACCTGCAGCTCGCCTGCTGTGCGCGCCGGTAAACGGCCGAGCGCGACATCGGGATGCTGGTTGTCACCAAAAAGATCAGCTAGAACGATGTCGGAAGCAAAAACGCCCTCTGGCGAGGCCAGCATGACCGGCGGGATGTGATTAACAACGGACAACCAGCGATTGAGGTAGTCCATGTGGCCGCCACCAGCCAATACGACCAGCCAGGGGGCTTCCGTCCACTCTGTATGGGCATAGCGTAAGAATTCGCGGATCGCTTCAGGCGTCCGGATGCCGTGAGCAAACACATCGACGAGCTCTTCAAAGAGCACCGACTGTCCGCGCAGCCCTTGCGCAGCACGATAATCCACCAACTCCTGTGCAGCCGATTCCAGCGCACGCGTGGTGATTACAAGATAGTCGATCCGATTATCCGACGCCATGAACCAGCCTGTACAGGTACCAGGAATAACGCCCAACTCCTGAATTGCCGCGCTCTCCGCGAGCACAAAGCGATCATCCTCTGATTCAACCAGCCATGCTTCAAACGATACACCCTCCGATGGCCCCTCGATCCAGACCGGCTCGCCTTCATCCCTCAAGGCGATGACCACCGGTGCCTCAAAAGCTGCAGCCGAGAACGCATCCTCATCCTGTACGTTTAGAATAATCGCGTCGCCCCCCGGAACAAGTGCACGACGATAATCGACCTCGACGGACTCGGATGTGAACCATTGATGAACTAAACCGGGTACGGGGTTGTTATGAATGACCAAGGTGTTACCCGCAGACAACAGAGTCTCCGGGACGGTAAACGAAGCCGTAATCTCCTCTTGATCATTAAATTCGACCGCATCGACCAGTGTTTCATTAAAGATCATATGTGCACGATGATTCGGGACCATATCGTCAGTCGTCGCCCCCGCAAGGTTCACGCGCACATCCACACTGCCGGCATGGTAGGCTGGCAAGTCAAAGGCGATCACTTGGTCGACACCCGCCATCACGAATCCCCAATAATACCATTCTCGGGGCAATGTCATGCGATGCGGTGAAGGATAGCTCTGTTCGCGCATGCGTAAAGTCACTTGGGCGTGATCGATGCCGGAGTCGGTGCCGGCATCACGCCCCTGCATCCATAACGCGGCTTCACGACGAATCCAGTACACACCGTTTTCGGCGTACCAGTTCGATGTAGGACGCCCATAGAAGATCAAGCGATCACCCGCCAGATCAAATCGATAGGGAACCGGCTCGCCTTCCGTGCTGATACCAATCTCGCCAGCCTGCGCCCAATCACGGATCAGCTCAATATCTTCACCCATACCGTGTGCGATCGATTCCAGCGTAACAGCATATAAGCCTTCACGCGTCACCTCGACCTTGAGGCACTCAGAAGTTTCCGGACCGCTAAAGGTCGACTGAATATATTGCGTCGTTTGTTCGCGCGGCATTGCCCCAGCTACGCGACGAGCAACAGGCCGTGGTGCGCCAAACGTAACATCGAAGGTGCCGAGATCGATGATACGACCCGCAATCTCAACTTCCTCAAGGCGAACTGTAACCGCTTGTCCTTCCTCCGCGGCTGGATCAACGACGCGATAAATCGGACGATCGCTGAACGGCAGAACGGCCACACCATCTGGCGTCAGCAGCGTTTCTTCGCCTGACACTTGATCGACTCGATACAATCGATAGGCCGCGGTGTGATGCTCAGAATCCGCCTGCCAGACAACCTCCGCTTGTCCCGTCCACTCACCCCAGACATCTGCAATGGAGGCAAGCGTTGGCACGGGCGTTTGCAAGCCTAGATCTATATTTTCCTCTGACTCGGATGCCAGCAGTAACAGTTGATCTGTAAACGCAAAGACCCCTTCCAAAAGCGTAACATCACTGTCCCGCGTGCGATCATTGCCTGCAAACGGGTTCGCGACATCAAAATCATCAATCAAACTGGTGAGATCGAATCGCACCGTGTAGAAGCCCGCGGTGATCGATGTAAAGGAGTAGGTACCGTCTCCGGCCGTCGTGGTCGTCATCACAACGTTGGTCGCAGCGTCCAAGAGGTCGACCATGACACCTGCAAAACGGTTGGTCTCGGACCCGTCACGGATACTATTGCGATTGGCATCAAACCAGACCAAACCACTCAGTTCGGCAAACGGACTGGCACCATCGATGAGAAAGTCTTGTTCCTCGACGTCATCACCATTCTCAATCTCGACTTGAATCAAGTCGGTGCCATTCGCGTCCCCATCGGCATCGTCAATAGAATCTGCCCCTGACGGCGTCGACATGAAGACAATGTAATCACCATCCGGTAGATCTTCGAACAGGTACTCGCCATTCAAATCGGTAATCGTGGATGCCACAAATTCATTCACGTTAATTTCCCCGTCACCATTGATGTCACGGTACAAGGACACCAGTACGCCGGAGACCGGCTCGTCCGGTGCATCAAAGAGGCCATTCCCCTCGACGCCAAAGCCATCATCCTCCCAAACCGTGCCGCCTATACTGCCGACCGTGGGCTGCACATCCAACAGGAAGTCCTGTTCGACAACGCTGTTCTCATTCAAGGATACATCAATCTCAAAGAACTCATTCTCCGTATCTCCATCTGCATCCAAAATGGCCTCGGACCCGATCGGCGTTTCCATCTCAATCCGATAGTCGCCATTGGGTAAGCCATAAAAAGTATAGGCGCCGTCAATCCGGGTGACCGTTTCCGCCACAACATTGTCTTCATCGTCTAACAAACGGATGATCACACCCGCCTGCGGCACGTTGTTGGTCGTAAATGCCTCTTCATTTTCGGCATCCCAAAAGACCGAACCATTAATCGCATTGAAGACCCAGCGATAATCTTCAACCTCACCGTTTGAGGCTTCCCCCTGAAACGCAAGTTGAGGGATGAAGATAAACTCGTTGGTGGGGAAGAGTCGGAAGCGACTATAGAGAATCGTCGTATCGGTCAGCGACAAACTATTCTGCGGGACGTCAAAGTCGAATTCATAGACGCCATCGTTACCCGGACCTCCGTCACTAGACACGACCTCATCAAGCATAAATTCATTGGCCTGATCGAATGCGCCACTGCTGTTGAAATCGATGAACCCAAGCAACCGACCGGTACCCTCACCAACTTCGATCTGGATGGTACCCCCACCCTCACCGTTCTGCCAAATGCCGAGGACGGTAACACCGTCATCGAAGTCATCTAAGTCGGCCATTGCCGATGGCTGGCCATTTGGCTCGGTAGATACGCCCTGTCCTAAAAACAGGTCAGCGGGGTCATTCACGGCGTGTCTGGGGCCATTGGGCAACAAGGTGCTGTAGCTCTCAGGTAAATCGCCAAAGTCATACACCAGCGTCGAAATAAACGCGAAATCAAGATTGGTAATCGTCTCATCAATTTCGACCGCTTGATAAGCCGAAACGGTGTTGCCTTGCAGGTTTTGATTGTCGACGACCAAAAATGAAGGATTCGGCGTCGAGCTATCCTCTGTCGTCAACACGATATTATTGATCGGCGCAGTCAACGAAACAATGTAGTAAGGATTATCATCGAAGCCGTCCGGCAAGTCCGTGAAGATATAATCACCGTTCGCATCGGTAACCGTTGTGCCAACTAATGTCGTTTCGCCGGGATCAACAATCCCGTCGTCGTTCAAATCATGCCAAAGGTAGACAAAAACAGTGACGCCTGCAAAAGCGACCTCATTCGGTCCGACACCCGAGATGTTGGCCCCATTCAATACGCCATCGATGGCATCCGGATCATCCAGGCCGACTGTACCTCGCAAACTGTTATCTCCCGCGTAGCGATACCCGAAATCGTTGTTGAGGTCACAGGCCGTGCAGGCCACCCCATCAACACTGATCACTGATCCGCCATCAATCACGATATTCGTCGTGACATTATCGAATACGCCGTCACGGTCAAACGTAGGGCTCAAGCCGGAGGGTAATGGATCCTCCGCATCATCGGTCACGACGCGGACCGAGTAGGTACCATCCCCAAGGCCGAAGAATTGATAGAACCCATCGACGTCCGTCTGCGTCGTCGCAATCAAGGTGCCATTGTCGTATAGTTCGACGGGAATAAAGGCCAAGCGGGTCTCGCCGGGATCAATTTCATCATTACCATCAAAGTCGACCCAGAGTGTGCCGCCAATATTACCTCCCAGTAAATCATAGCCGAAATCGGCCCCCAGAAAGGCTTGGCCGATCAAGAGTTCAACCTCGGTTTGATTATCGCATCCAATCGCGAAGGGGCTCCAGCAAGGCACACCATCGGCATCTGGATCGGCAATCAGTTCACTATCCAGCAACGGATAATCAGGTTCGCCATCATCCTGCACGACGACTACGGTGTAGTTGCCCGGCGCCAAACCAGCAAATAGATAGTTGCCATCCTCATCCGTATATTGGGAATCAAACAGCACGCCGTCCAAATAGAGCTCAACCAAAACACCTTCAATGCCGGGCTCATTTAAGTCTTGCTGGCCATTGCGATTGGCATCCCAAAAAATGGTATCGCCGATCGCTCCCGAAGGGGCAAAACCGAAGTCGGCGAAATCATAGAAGATGTTCCAACCATTTTCGATTTCGACGAGCACGAACTCGTCGGTCGTATGGCGCCAAGGTTCACCGAAATTATCGGTCGGAATGCCGGGGTCAAAGCGACTGACCACGACGCGGTAGTTTCCATCTGGCACCTCATCAAAAAGGTAATTCCCATTGGCGTCAGTAACCGTGGTTCGAATGGTTTGATAGTTACCATCTCCGTTGACATCGGCTTGCAATGCTACCGTTACATTTGCAATGCCCGTCTCCTGTGGCCCCGCCTGAACACCATCGCCATTCAGATCCCGCCAGACGGTATCACCGATAGAGGCGAAGCCAATCGGCTGAACACCAAAATCGATATCCAAACGATCATCATCAATAATTTCCACTGCAGCACGGCCATCAAGCGGGCCTTCAGGATCCGCCGTAATCACGTACACCGGCGGGAAACTAGGGGAATCCTTGTCCATAATGACGATGTAATCACCCGGGGGGAGTTCCTCGAATAAATAATTGCCATTTCCATCGGTAACGGTGGTGGCAACTAACGGGTCTGTCGTCGGATCATAGAGACCGGTACCATCCGTATCCAGATACAGCAGCATCGTGACACCTGCTAACCCGACATCATTCGGGTCTTGAATGCCGTTTCCGTTCCAGTCAATGAAAACGGTGTCCCCGATACTGTAAAGACCGATATCCGCATAACTAAAGTTAGCCTCTTCCTGTCCACCAGGACTCACACTAACCGTCACCTCATGCAGCGTCCCGATTCCATCCGTATCGTAGGTTGCTTCCCACTCACCGGATGCCGTCGGTAATGTGTTGGTCAGAACGATGACCGTGTAATCCCCATCAAAGTTGCCGGTGAACACATATTCTCCGTTTACATCGGTTGTGGTGCTGTCGACCAGGTTACCCAAGTCATCGCGTAGCTCCACCGTGACATTCTCGAATCTGGGTTCATTCGGATCGGGTGTCGACGTGGCACTGCGATCCACGTCATTCCAAACCGTACCGCGAATCGTGGCGTCGATATCGGTGTACCCAAAATCGGCATCCAGAATCGTATCGCCTCCGGTGGTGGAGGTGACATCCAACGAAACAATCGTTTCACTGTCGAGCACACCATCGCGCGTGAACGTGTTGATGCCGGATCCGCCGGGTAACGTGCTCTCCAGCACCGTCACCGTGTAATCGCCACTTTCGCGCAAGCCAGCAAAGAGATAGAATCCAGTCGAGTCCGTCACATTCGTAATGGGATTCCCATCGCCATTGCCTAAATCCACGCCTGCGGGTGGTGTGAGCACCACCGAGACACCGGGGATGCCCGGTTCGCCGGCATCTTGGTTTCCATCGCCATTTAAATCGCTCCAAACAAAATCACCAATCATCCCAGTAGGGTTCACCACGCTGGACGCGGTTGAGGTGGCACTGTTGACCGCTGCGCCACAAGCACGAAATGCATCCACGACCACGGCGGTATTCGTCGTATCCGTCAGCACATTACCGGGCGGTTCCAACACGCGGAAGGTAACCTGAACGGAGGATGTTCCACCGGGAAAGATCGGACCAACATTGGACCAGAAAAGCTGCCCCTCATTCGGTGCGGGACCATCCGTCGACACCGAGGAAGGCATGGGATCGGCCGAGACGAAGCTCAGTATATTGGTATCGAAGAAGTCATACAGCGGAGCTGGATTGATGGTTCGTCGGCAAGGCACCTCGATCACGCCGTCCGTTTGGACACGGAATCCGGCTTGATCTACACTGAATGATCGGCCAGAAGGTTGGCCGCCAGACCGCGTAGTAGAAAGTCGTATAAAAAGGTTCGAGTTCACCGGATCAAATCGATCCCAATCCCAAGTGAGTGCACCAAACACCTCCTGCGTGATCACTCCTGTCGCCGGAATCGTGTTCAAGAAGATATTTGTCGTGAAGGCGACGGCTACATCGGGATCCGAGTTTGTGCGAACTGATATGGTTAAGAAATCGCCCGCACTAAAACCAACGGCACTTGTGTATGGAATGAGAACCGACACATTGGTGATCGACGATGCATCTGGCGTCGCCGTGTATCCGCCTAACCCCATGACCCGCGATGGATTGTTGTTGAAGGTTGCCGTTGCAAATGTGCCATTCGGAGGGCCATCATAGGCATTGGGCCGATCCGTCCATTCCGTCGTGTTGCCCGTCAGGGTCAATGATGCGACCTCGTTGGTGGCCCAGACCTCTACGGTAACGGGCACTGCATCGCCGCTGCCTGTGCCAGCATAGGTATTGATCACGGCAATGTCATAGGTAACCAAGTCTCCTTCCCACGTTTCGGCGCCACCGGTCTTTTCCAGCGCCAAATTCGGGGCAAAACCAAAGTCGACATCCTCTACGCTAACCGGATCCGGGTCCAGCCCATCTGCATCCAAATCGACCGCCTGTGTCGGCGGAATCGTCGGTGAATACCCATCGGGCAGCGCAGGATCAAAGCGGTCGACATGTACGATATAGTTTCCGTCTACCAAATTTTCAAAGGCATAATCGCCATCGGCATCGGTAAATTGTGTAGCAACGACGATGTCATTCGGGCCGATCTCCCCATCGCCATCAACATCATAATACAACGTTACCAATATGCCGGGTAAGCCCGGCTCGTCACCGTTTTGTTCGCCGTCGCCGGTAATGCCCCCACCCACGCCGGTATCGCCAAACACCGTACCGCTGATGCTATTAAGCCCCAACAATAAGGTCGACGCATCATCGGTCAGAAATGGTAATGTATTTCCGAAGCTCAGGCCCGCCACATTGACAATTACAGGCGGCGGACTGGCACTATCCACCTCAACTTCAAACGTGACCGTACCACTCGCCGCAACGGGCAACGGATCACTCAGCCACCATTGCAGATCAGTGACATCAGAAGCAGGAGAGGGCTCAGACAAGGTCCAAGAAGCACCATTATTGGTTGAATAGAAAACACTGTAGGCCGTAACACCGGTCGGTAACGTGTTATCCAACTCAGCACTACCTGATACATACGTGGTACCCATTGGGATCGCATCCTGCACCACCAGCGGCACGCCTTGGCTCGGCTGGCCAATCGCCACGGTACCGGCATTTGTGAAATTGATCGTGTAGGTTAACGTTCCGCCGGGGGACACTTCATCTAAGTCAACCTCCTTCTCCAAACCGGCCGACGACGGCGTGCTGAATAGGCCTCCACCCAACGTGGCGCCGTAATCGCCATTAAACTTTTCGTTGTCGCGGCCAGAAGCCACCGCTTGATAAGGGCTAAGCTGGCTCGTACAACCCGAACGCAATGGCATAAACTCGTAAATGACCAAGCCGATACCACCGCGATTATCCGGCGGCAAATTTGTGAAATAGAGCTCATCCTCCGCCACAACGACAAAATCAGGCTGTCCGCCGGACCGCTTAATCACCAATAACGTCCGCGTGCCTACTAATCGGAAACAGGAGGGATCAAACTGGGATGGATCGCCAACGGGTTGCAACCAGGCGTTGTAGTCGGGAACTAAGTCGCCATCGTTATCAAACCCTTGATTGATATTGCCGAGATCGTACCAATAGCCCTCCGTGAAGAACGACGTACCCGGCGACCCATCGGTTGGGTTATTCGTCCATGTCGGCGCATAGATAGCCAGCAAATCGAGATATTCCTGCGGCACCTTGTTGGCATTGTTCGGCTGGATTTTGTTGGCTTGAGCCTGCAACATATTCCGCATGAATACGGTGCGTGTAGTATCCGCAGTTAGTTCAGTTCCTTGATCGTAGGCCGTCCCCCATACATCGAAGTCCAAGAATAAGTCGTCATCAGGTTTAACGCTAGGACGATGCGTAGCAGTGCCATTTTCATCCACCAATGGGTAGCTCACCAACCAATAGACCGCAACACATTCCCCCGGCTCGATCGTGCCAATAAAACGAGTCGCATCAGCGGTGCCCAATATCCCACCCTCGTGCTGCAAAGCAAAAGCGCCACCGAGGGGACCGACGAGATTGGGGTGATCGTTCGGATCACTGATCGGATAAATGCCCGGGGTAGGGCTAACCCCGCCATCAAAGTCACCGATATTAGCCACCACGTTCGTGAGCGGGGTATCGCCATCATTACAGAATTTAGCGGCCAAATAGGCTGATTGCGGGCTCGTTCCAGGTTGCGACTCAATATTCGAGCGTACTACAAAGTTATAGCCGGCGATTAATTCGATCCGCAATGCCCCATCGGGATTCGTCTGGGCATACGATGAGACGGGAGACACCAAAAACAACAGGGAGGCAAGAAAGGTGATCCCCCACCGCCCCTTAAAGGAGCTAAAATAATCACAAACACAAGCCAGCATAAAAGATGCTCTCATAGGTATCCCTCCAGAAACTACCCGGTCGGGTAGCGAAAACGAACTAATCGCGGAGACTGACAAAAATGTCGCGATCTGACAAGTCTGATAACAGCTTCCAATATCTCTCGGTCGATTCTCCGAGAACGGGACGGAGCCCTCTCCCAGACACCACACTTCCCAGAATCAAACTGTGAGTAGGCTATCAATGGCCAGAAATGGCCACAAGGTGTCGAGGTGGGTATATTTGGGGTACACCGACCACGCTATGTCATCTCGCTTCCGTGCGATTTCAACGCCGACTGCGTGAAGATGCTTGGGCTTATTCATCCGGCGAAAGGCTTACTGCGCCCCGTATCATCACGGGCGTGCTCGCATTGGTCGAGAGCAAGAGCAGCGGACCATCGGTGCCTACTTGGGGGCCGCTCAATGGAATCCAATTTGTTGAGAGCAACGTTTCACTGCCAATGATGCGATAGTAACGATTCGTGTGGCTATGCGGAAAGAAGACATGCGGGCCAACGGCCAAATGACGGTCGAACTCAACACGAAAATAAGAATTGGAGTCGTGCGGGTCGGTACCGGCAACGAACTCTTCCCAATTCGAAAAGCCATCGCCATCGCTGTCCACCATCGGATCGGCCGCGGTCGGATCGCCAAAGTGCAAGGTCTCCCACCAGTCTGGCAGACCGTCGCCATCGCGATCCGGTTCGCCTTCGTAGGTTAGCCCGATGACTTGGCCGAAGTGGGCCGCGTACTCGAAAGATTGCTCAAAGAAGCGCCACTCAAGACGGTGCGTGCCGGGCGGGATCGGCACAGCGATTGACTCCTGAACCCCGGAGACAGGATTGAGGGCGAACAGCTCCCCGTTTAATCGCAACTCCATCCCGCCATTTTCAGCGGTGAAGCGCCAATCGAAGTCTACCTGCCCCGGCCCTGCGACTTCCGCCACCAGCCAGGATGAATGGTGCCAAGATGCCGGGGCGCTCTGCAGGACCAGCACCTCACCGAACGCCACGTCATTCGTAATCGTCCACGACCCGTGGACGCCGCCGCTGGACCAGCTCAAGAAGTCCGGCAGCTCCTCGTGGGCGAATGGCGGTTGCACGAGGGTCGTCCATTCAACCGATTGCTCTCCCTCATCCGCGCCAGGCGCCACGACATAAACGCGGGACGTGTAAACGCCCTCCGTCAGCAAGGTAAGATCATAATTATAGGGACGCCCCATTGAAAGCGGGCCTTGGACGGTACCGGATGCCAGCGGAATCGTGATCCACGGGCTGCCTGCCTCAATTTCATACGCCATAGGTGACTCTTCGCGATTCTGAATATAAATGAGATGCTGATCCGCATCGATCACACTGTTGGCGGTGAAGTGATAACGGTCATTGGGTTTACTCACATACAGCAACTGGTTCGTGTAAGGCAGAAATCGAACCTGATCAATCACTGCGTCTCCCGCCGTATCGCCGGTACCATAGTTAAGGTGTGTCCAGCGCAACACCTGTGTGCCACCAACGATATGATGCGTAACCGTAGACCAGCCCTCCCAAAACATTGCATCAAGGGACAGGCCTGCTCGCGTAAATATGAGGTAGTGGGTGTGGGGCTGCGTGCCGCCACTCAGCCACCAGTCGAAAACAATCTGCCCGGGCCCTTCCACGGTCGTTTCGATCCAATATTCGTTGGACGGCCCCGGTTTACGACTCAAAACAGCATCCACCCCATCCGCCGTGATATTCGTCTGATAAAACCAATCGCCTGCGTGCGTCCAGCTCCAGCCAGGCGTATCGACCGCCTCGGCGATGAAGTCATTGTTGTGGACAGTCAGGGAAGTAGTTTCCGTCCAGACCGACTCTGCGAAAGCAAAGGTGATTTCCAGATGATGTTCACCATTTATCGCGTCCGGCTCTACCTCGATCAGACAATCAAGTGCGGTCAAAAGCGTTCCCGGGCTGACGACAGAGACGCTACCGGTGATGCAAGTGCCGGCCAGGGTTAAATCCGGCGACAGACTGGCTACTGTGATTTCGACCGCCTCGGGCAAATCGATACCGCCGATGAACCATTCCAGCTCTAGACCATAGGTGGAGCCAGCCAATAACGGATAACCACCATCACCCGTATCCAAAATGTTGACGTCACGCAGCGAGACAAGGGTATTGGTAGGCGCAACAAAATACTTGAGCACTGCCATGTGCTGCATATTGGGCGCAGCGGAATCCGAGGCCAGAATGGGGTGAGGCAAAGCAGCCCAAATCCGCGTATCGAAAACGGCTCCATCGGCGAAGGTGAGCCCATACAAATCCAGTGGCCGATGAAGTGATTCCAGCAGCAGGCTAGGCAGCACGTAGTCATACGGTCGGTTGCGACCGGCATTGGTGTTCGGGTTCCCTTGCTGATCGCGCGGGACGATGTCATCCGAAACCCATGCGGCCAAGGTGGTAAGGGCGGCCTCGCTACGGTTCTGCGTATTCAAGTCGCCAGCGAGGACCGTGTAATCGAATGGGTCAAAATCAGCCGCCATGCCGTTGATGATGGTATTCGCCTGGGTATTGCGATGAGTAGCCGTTCCGCTGGCAAATAAATGAGTGCTTACCACCTGCAGTTTACGCCCCAAGTGCGGCACATCAATGATCGCCCAGAGCGGATTGCGGTTACCCACCACACTATCGTGCCACGTCCCCCACGCCATAATCGGCCAGCGACTGATGACGCCACACGGCAAACTAGCGCCTTCAGCGACTTCGACTACGTAATGGTAATTGGTGCCGAACACTTGATCAACAAACTCGCGACGCGTGCCGTGCACTCGGAATTCTTGAATGCCAACCACATCCGGCATCAGTCCGCGCAGTAGTCGTCGGCCGGGCTCTTCGTAGCGTTGGGTAGAACCACTCGTGAGGTTCGCCGCAGCAACAAGCACACTGAGGTGACTGCGAATGCCGATATAGTGCGTGTTATTCGTGCCGGTTTGAAAGCCCTGATTCCCAGCCAACTGCAACCGCACACGCTGCGGTGGGACGGATTCACCGTGATCAAGCGGCGTAAACTCGACAGACTGCGTGGTCGGACCCTCGGCTGCAAACACGAGCGTGGTGGCCGACAAATGATAATGCCAGTCCGCCAATGCATCGGTGAGCACATCGATATGTACTACGGCATCACGGGCTTCGTCCAAAGTCACAGCCACGACGTGCGGCTCGTCCCCCACACTCAGCCAGGCGTCTGGCTCGGCGAAGTGGGCGAATGGCTCATCATCGATAATCACGATGTCGGCGCTAATGGTGTCGCCCGCGCTCGCGCCCTCCAACGGGTTGAGAGTCAGGATCACCGTGCAATCACCATCACCGATGTCATTGTCGATTGGTGTCAGCGTAAAGGATTGTGCAGTCGGCCCCTCGGCCTCAAATACCAGTTGCGTCGTGCTGAGCGTGTAGTCCACGCCCTCCACTGCACTACCGGCGCGATGCACATTGACCGTGGCATCGCCCGGCTGCGTCAAGCTAACCCGCAGCTCCAAGGGATCGCCCGACTCCAAGATCGCGGCGGTTGATGGAGTTAGGGATGCACGGGGTAACACACTGTCCCAGATCGTCAGGGCGAACTGGTCATCCGGCAACGGGATCGCGTTCACCGCATTCGTCAGCGCAAATACAATCGTGGGGTCT
The DNA here is from genome assembly GCA_007125875.1 of Kiritimatiellia bacterium. GTDB lineage: Bacteria > Verrucomicrobiota > Kiritimatiellia > SLAD01 > SLAD01 > SLAD01. Next base: position 20,155 of record SLCI01000069.1, read on the forward strand.
GGAATCACAGTGGCGGTATCGATCAATGCCACTTGCACTGTTTGGGTGGGTGCGGCCGCCGTAAAGACCAGCTGGGTTTCTTGCAAGGTAAAGATGACATCGCGCCAAGCGTCTCCCGCCACCACATCAATGTCCACGGTCCCGTCACTGGGAGGCTCAATCCAGACCGGAATCTCAATGAGCTGTTCGGAAACCGATGCGAATAGAGTGTTGGTGGCGAGCAGAATGCGGGCACCGAGATGGAGTTGGATCTCGAAATCATTAATAAAAAGGCGCTCGGAATGGGCTGTGGATTGCACCCGCAAGAAAAGAGGCTCATCCAAGAGCTCTCCCTCCCAGCTATATCGGTTGTAGTAGGGGTCCCTCACGTTCACCTCATCGTCCAGCGCAACCCAATCAATCGCATTCGTGCTGTATTGTAGCTGGAAACGGACGACGGATCCCTGACCATTCCAATGTGCGTAATCAAAAGCCACCCTTTTGATCCCCCCGTAAATGCCGTCGCCCGAAAGGCCTTGGTACATCAAGAATGGCGCCGGCTCCGTGAAGCGATTGAACCGAACCGCGGGCTCGCGTACGGGATCGTCACTCCGCACGACGGTGTTCTCCGTATACCAAACGCCCGAAGCCGCATTTGAGTAGGTAGATACCGTCTGATAGGAGGGCTTACTCCAGCCATCAAAGGACTCAAACAGCGTGTCCGCATGCAGCGGGATTGGTGTGGTCACGGTTGTCAGCCCGATCAACGAAAAATATCGGGCCAGCTTATGAAAAGTTATACGCATCAGGAGCACTCAAGAACTTTAACTGGTAGACCGCTAAGACCTGATCGACAAGCATTTTTCGGCAATTGAATGCCCTGAGAGAGCGTCCCGCACACATCCCGTACAGGGTCCCGCCGCCCGTGTAAGGGCGGCCTACAAAACAGATGCACGATAAACGCCCGCGCCACAGAGCACGCGCACGTCAACCGAAGGGGTGCACTGCGGTGGGCGAAGGGGGCAAATTCGGTCACGAATTTAAGCGCGAGGGACGGGTCAGATGCGGCCTAGCGCTAGGCGCGTGGGGCGGCGCTGGACTCGTGTCCGCGCCGTGCCGCGCAACAACGCGATAGGTCGTAGCTGGCACGAACCACCGCGCGACCGCTTCGGCCACCGCCGATTAAGGCCAATGAACCAAACTGCCGCGAATGCGCCGACCGCTGAGGGTCGGCCTACAACTGACAATGAAGCGCCAAAGACGGCGATCCGCATGCGCCTTCGCCAAGGCTACGGCGGCACAAGAGCGGACGCCCTACAGGAAATGCGCACGACAACCGCAGGTGTGCACTGCGGTGGGCGAAGGGGGCAAATTCGGTCACGAATTTGAGCGCGAGGGACGGGTCAGATGCGGCCTAGCGCTAGGCGCGTGGGGCGGCGCTGGACTCGTGTCCGCGCCGTGCCGCGCAACAACGCGATAGGTCGTAGCCGGCACGGACCACCGCGCGACCGCTTCGGCCACCGCC
>SLCI01000063.1 GCA_007125875.1 Kiritimatiellia bacterium
CAGCGATCGAGAGCGCAGTCAACAGGACAATCAATTCCGCGGATAGCAACACACCCAATGCGCCTGAAACGCCGGCCTCGCCCACCACGTAGCCGGCGCGCAAGAACATGATGACGCCCAAGATCGTCAGGATGGATGGGGTAAACACCCCCGCAAATGTACCCAGCTGATGTCCCCGCCCCTGAGCAAGCGGTGGCTCAATGATGCTCCCCGGTGTCATGCGGATGTTGCCTTTTCACTCTTTTGTTCGGTCGCCCGAACGATCCAGATACACAGCTCATATAAGATGATTAAGGGCCCAGCCATGATCATCTGGGTAAAGACATCCGGCGGAGTCAACACCATGGCCCCGACCAATAAGAGGATAATCACGTATTTACGCCGCTCCCGAAGCTGGGAAGAAGTTAGTACACCTATTCGCCCTAAGATCACCAGGATCACCGGCATTTGAAACGCGATGCCAAAAGCCAATAGGAGATGTACTGAAAATGCCACATAGCTGGTCACTTGCGGTACCGGCTGAATGCCCAACCAGTCGTGTAGGCCGAACATCATCGTCAAGGCGACCGGCAGTGTGCCCTTGTATCCGACCAATACGCCCAGCACGAAAAGTAGAATTGAAAAGCCGCCTGCTTTGCGGATCGCCACTTGCTCTCGATCTGTCAGTCCGGGGAAAATGAATTGACCAATGAAGAAGACCAGAAAGGGCGCACTAATCAATAAGCCGCCCCACAAACCAATGCGCATCGCCACCGTGAATGCCCCGGTGATTTCAATCGATTGCAGGAAGAGGTCTGGCCGATCAATGGCCCGATCCAAGGGAGCCTTCAGGAAGGCGAACAGTTGGGGGGCAAACGGTAGCGCAATGGCTGTTCCCAGTGCCAGCGCCACGGCAGAGCGAATGAGCATCTGGCGAAGGTCTTCCAGATGCTCCATAAACGGCTTGGCCTCGTCAGCGTGATCTCGCTGAGGCGGCGGTAACCGTTTCATGTGGCCCCACCCTCGGTTTGCTTCGGTTCAGCATCGTTTAAATCCGAGGCCTGTTCATCATCGCCCGACTCATTATCGGCCACGTCGGTGGCGGGCGTCGACTCCGATGTTTGTTGAGATCCTGACGGTTTGCGCTCTACGGCGTCGATCAGTGGTTTGGGTTTGACCTCATCATCGGCCTGCATGATCTCGTCAGAAACCTCACGAGCGGCACGCCGGAATTCTTCCAACGTCCGCCCGAGAGTTCTTGCCATTTTCGGCAGATTTTTGGAACCGAACAGCAGCAGGATAACCAGCAAGACGAGTAATAACTCGCCACCGCTGGGCATACCGATTATGGCCCATGGAATAGTCAGGTCTATTGCGACACCAGAAACTCAGTGCGACGATTCTGACGCCAAGCCTCTTCATTGTGACCACTCGCGGCTGGACGTTCAGGACCATAGCTGCTGGTTTGAATCCGGTTACCATCAATACCCAGCCCGACCAAGTATGCGCGCGATGCGAGTGCACGGCGTTCACCCAATGAGAGGTTGTACTCACGGCTGCCGCGCTCGTCTGTATGTCCCTCAATAATCACAACGGCATTGGGGTTGCGACGCAGATGCCGAGCCACATCCTCGAGTTTGTGGCGTTCCGATTCTTGAATTTGCGAGCTATCGAACGCAAAGAGGACGGCTTCGAATTGGCCTTCAATGAACTCTCCATCGAAACCAGCCCGTGAACCGAGACCTTCACCATAAATGCTATCGCCCGGCATACCGCGGATAGGCGACACACCATCGGCACCGGTACCTGCACCGCGTGCGCCGCGACGCTGACAGCTGGTCACACTCATTACCATCGAAATGCCAATGAGGCACATTAGGAAATAACGTAATTTTATCATCTCTTCTCTCACTTATCCGGCCGCTGCGGCCATGTTTGCTTGTTTATTTCGGCGACCATGCGGGAGTATACCAGTCTCCGCGCGCTGGCGTTAAACGTACAGGGGCATCGCCCGCAGTGTCAATAATGTAGATTTGCGAACGAAAGTTTTGGCGCTGTGCGACGGCAAGATGACGCCCATTCGGGGCCCAGGACGGATCCTCGAAATCACCGCCTGCGGGGTCGCTAATGTTGCGGACTTCCCCGCTACGCGGATCCATGATGGCGATTTGATACTGGCGTCCAACGCGCGTGGTATAGGCGATCAAGCCGTTATCACCCCAGTCTGGCGAAACATTCTCTGTCCCGCGCGTGGTGATGCGGCGAGGAGCCCCGCCCGTTCGGGAAATAATGTACAGCTGCGGGCGACCCGTCTGGTCTGACACATACACGATCTCACTACCATCCGGCGACCAGGACGGACTGGCCTCGTTGGCCGCAGGGGTATTGGTCAAACGGGTCAATCGTCCAGAGCGCAACTGCATGACGTACAACTCTGGATTACCGTCTTTGGAGAGAATCAACGCCACTTCCTGACCATTCGGCGAGATTTGTCCACCGGTATTCAAGCCGCTGGACCTCGATATCGCACGCCGGTCACCGGACTCTAAATCAACCAAGTAGACATCAGGGAAGCCCTGCAGGTAACCGGTGTAGGTCAATTCCCGAGCGTTGGAGCCGAACCGCGGGCGAACGGAGGTGTTTCGATCAGAGGTCAATTGGGTCAAATTGCTGCCATCCGGATCGATCATGTAGAGTTCACGATTCCGGCCAGAGCTGCCCACAATCACGATGCGAGAGCTCGCGATACCTGGGCGTCCGGTAACCTGCTCAACGATGTCATCGGTGATCCGTTGCGCCAAGCGACGGGCATCATTCGCGGCGTGTCGATAAGATTGATTAATATAGGTTTGTCGATTCTGTGTACCCGTAACGCGACACTCGACACGCAGCTCGTTGCCTCGCGGTTGCACGCGACCGCTAACTGCAATCTCAGCCTGCCCCGCCCCGACCACGCGAAACCAACCGGATCGTTCCAAGTTGGTGCGCAAGGCCTGCATGAACTCGGTCGACGCTGCATCTGAGCCCACCTGCAACCCAGCGAGATGAATGCCGATCTTCTCACCAGCAGGCTTTTCAATGCGAATTTGGGCTTCAGTCGGTGTTCCAGCCAGGGCCCAAAAGCAGCCGACGAACAAAAGTAAAAGTCTGTGATTCATAAAATAGTGCCCCTTAGATGCGGAGAAATTGCGCTAGAATTGCATCCCTGTCAATTCGAACTCAATAGTAAAGTCATGATGCGACCCGCTCAGCACGGACGGTAAGGGGCTTACGCTGCTAACCGCCTCCAGTGCACGCAGGATTGAGTCGTCCATTGCCGAACTACGCGAACTTCGAATGATCTCCCGCTGGCTGATACGCCCATCACGCTGTACCCGAATGCGGGCAACCGCACTGGATCCAGGTAAGACGCCGCTCGGCTGTGACCAAGCGCGATAAATCGTTTCATGCAGTAAGGCATGGTAGCGCGACAATTCGTCGGGCGAACCCGCCGTGCGCGGTGTTTGCCGAGGCGTTGAAGACTGCAGCCGCTCGCGAATTTGTTCCGGAGTTAGCTGGGGCTGTGGCGCTGGCTGAGGTGCGGGGGTGTCTGGACGCCGAACACGCTCGCGGCTCACCTCGACCGGCCTACGGGCCGGCGGCGGTGCTGCTTCCGGCGCGGGAGGCGGCGGTATCGGCGGTGGCGGCGTTGGGGGCGCGGGTTCAGGCTCTGGTGGCGCTGCTTCTACGATCGGCTCTGCGGTCTGTAAACTGACGAAGGTAACGACCTCAGGGGGTGGTCTACGGTTCAGCCAGCGATGAATTACGGAATACAGGCCCGCACCAAGGATCAGCGTGATATGAATACCCGCAACAACCCAAAACACACGAGAAAATCTATCGCCGTCACCGCTCATTACTGTTCCTGGGCGGTTACCAGCGCCATACGGGAAATCTTGGCATCTGTGAGTACTTTGAGGACCTCTACCACGCGACCGTAGGCCAAGGCCTCATCCGCGCGCACTAATACAACGGCATTGGGATCCACCGCCCCCAACACTTCCATATCGCGAACCAAATCTTCCATGGAGATTGCAATATCATCGAGAAAGACCGCGCCCTCAGCGTTAACACTGATGGTGCGGGCAGCATCCTCCGCCAATTCCGGAGCCTCAGCCCGAGGCAAGTCCATCGGAATCCCCTGCTCAATCAACGGGAAGGTGATGATAAACGTTATCAACAAGATAAACGTCAAATCCATCAGCGGCGTTAGGTTAATCTCGCTGATTGTTCTGAGTGTGGTGGTCTTTGGTCCGTTTGCCATAACACGTACTAACGATTACCCAGGTAACAGCTTCTCACCTTATCTGTGAATTCTTGCGCGAAATTGGTGGTTTGGACCTGCAGCTCACTGATCATACCACTCAGGAGATTGTAACCTATCGTTGAGGGTAATGCCACAAGCAGCCCCATCACGGTGGTCATCAAGGCGGCCGCAATACCGGGCGCTACGGCGGACAGGGTCGATGTGCCTACCACGGCCATGCCGGTGAAGGCACTCATGACACCCCACACGGTGCCAAGCAGTCCCAGGAAAGGGCTGGTCGCGACCGCTGTAGCCAATACCGTCATGCGCCGTTCGAGCAATAGACTGTGATCTGACACACTGCGATCCGCTATATTCTTGATTCCTTCGAACTGGTGCAGGCTGAGGGTTTCAGCATCTGGAGACAGATTGGCCATGAACAGTTCATCTGGATTGTGTCCCAACTCTTCAATCTCCAGGGACAACGCCTTACACCCATCGATGTAGACGCGATAAAGCGGGCTATCGGGAAAATGTTGTTTGCGCACGAACATGGCAATCGGATCCTTTTCCTTTCGGAAAATTTGCAAAAAGCGCCGAGAAGCGATGCGAGCACGTCGTAGCTCCGAATATTTGGTCGCCATGATGGTCCATGCATAAATCGAACCAATAAAGAGCAGAATGACGATGATTTTGCCTGAGGGATTACTCTCGCGAAAGGAGTAAAGAAAATCAGCCAGCGGCAGTTGAAATAAGAATAAGTGATCTAGCATCATAATTTCGGGTTCCTCTGTTCCGATGTGTTATGCCAAATCGCACCAAACCGCGACAAGCAGAAGTGATAGATTGACCGATAAAAATAAACGGACGTCCATCTTGACGCCCGTTTTCTGTTCCCTATCTGGATGACTGCACGGTTATGGCCGATCTTCAATCGGCATAATATCGCGATCGTTTGGACCGGTGTACACTTGGCGCGGACGTCCGATCCGCTGATCCTTATCCGCTCGCTGCTCCAGCCAATGCGCAATCCAGCCCGGTAGTCGGCCAATCGCAAAGATCACCGTAAACATATTCGTCGGGATGCCCATCGCACGCAAAGTAATGCCCGTATAGAAGTCCACATTGGGATACAGGTTTCGCTCCTTGAAGTACTCATCACTCAAGGCACGCTCTTCCAACTGTACCGCAATATCCAGGAGTTCATCCTTGATACCCAGCGCATTCAACACATCCTCACAGGCCTTTTTGGCGATCTTCGCGCGCGGGTCATACGACTTGTAGACGCGATGACCAAAGCCCATCAAACGGAAAGAATCATCCTTGTCTTTTGCCCGCTCAATGCATTTATCAATCGTTAAGCCCTCGCGACGGATCTGCTCAAGCATCTCGATGACTGCCTGATTCGCACCACCATGGAGAGGTCCCCATAGCGCGCAAATACCTGCTGAAATGGAGGCATACAAATTGGCACCCGAGCTGCCGACCAACCGGACAGCCGATGTCGAACAATTCTGCTCGTGGTCGGCATGCAAAATCATGAGCTTGTTCAATGCACGCACGGTGATCGGATCAATCTCGTAGTTGGCAACGGGCGTGTAGAACATCATGTTAAGAAAATTCTCAACATACGTCAGCTTGCTGCTGGGATAGACATGCGGATCACCGATAGACTGCTTGTATGACAAAGCGGCCAAGGTGCGGATCTTAGACAGCAAGCGCGCGACAGTCAGATCGATCTCTTCTTCGTCGGAAAGGTCTAGCTCGCGGTAAAAACTTGAAAGCGATACGACCATGGCCGACAAAATAGCCATCGGATGAGCTTGCTCGGGATAATTGCGGAAGAAATTCCGCATATCCTCGTGAATCAGGGAATTACGGTTGAGCAACCGCGAGAAATGAGTCAGCTGACTCTGGTTCGGGAGATGACCATGCACCAATAAATACGCGACTTCAATGAACGTGCAGTTGTCCGCCAATTCATCGATTGGATAGCCGCGATAGCGCAGGATCCCTTTTTCGCCATCAATAAATGTAATATCGCTGATACACGAGCCGGTATTACCGTAACCGGGGTCATAGCTGATTAGCCCAGTGTCTTTCCGCAGACTACCCATACGGATAGCGCGCTCGCCCTCGGAACCTTCGACGACGGGATACGTGAGAGTTTTACCCTCATATTTTAGTTCGACACTGCTAACCTCTTTGACTTCGTGCATCCGCAATACCTCACGCTTTATCGACTTTGCCCGACTTCAGGCAGGAGCAACAAACGAGCCGGGACTTGACTGACCCGTCCTTATTGACCTTGATTTTTTGCAGATTCGGCAGAAAACGACGACGGGTAATTCCTGTCGTGTGCAAGCCGATGCCGCCCTTCTTTTTCGGTAAACCCTTGCGGATAATGCGGTTCCCCACTGACGGGCCTTTGCCGCATACTTCACATGTCCGTGCCATTTTTAACTCCTTTAAATAGGTGGAAGCGTGACTATACGAATGCCCTCCGCGCCATTCAAGTAAAAAGGATGTTTTGGATGACGCAATCAGGGGCTTATGTCTATAGTGACGGCATGCATAGCACGAGTATTCAGTTTAACAGTCTGCCTGTCGGGACGGCCACACCGC
>SLCI01000046.1 GCA_007125875.1 Kiritimatiellia bacterium
CGGTGGAAGACCTTGTGGGGCGGATAGAGAAATGCCCTCACGGCTGTAGTTTGGCGCAGAGCCATTCGACGGTCGAATCGATCGCTATGGTACGCATGGGCAGTGAGGCAAAGGTATGGTCTGCTGTTGGGATCACGTGGACGTCGACCGGCTGGCCTGCTTGTTTGCGCGCTTCTCCGTACTGAACGGACGCCTCAATCGGCACGGTCTCATCGAGTGCGCCCAGCACGAACAGTAGCTCACCGCTATGTTGATTCAGCGCCGCGACGGGATCTAGTCCACTGGCGGCTTCGGCCAGAAAGCCCGTGCCAACGGCCCAGCCGCCATAATCTGCATAGCCGAGTGCGGCCACTTGCTGATCGGTTTCGTCGGTTCTCCGCGCACTGACGCTAGTGGCCAAATCAAAGACAGGGTTCCAGAGTGCCGCAGCATGCACATGCTCGAGCTGAGGCAAACTGAGCGAGACTACCAACCCACCCAAACTGAGTCCCAACAGACCGATTCGATTGCAGTCAACGCCAACCAACCCCTGAACATGCGCATAGACCGCTTTCAGATCATCAATCTGTGAAGAAACAGTCAGATCGACGAAGTCGCCCGAACTATCGCCACATCCCATAAAGTCAAATCGGAGACAACCCACACCACGTTTGGCGAGCTGCCGGGCGGTATCCACAAATACGCGGTGGGCTTCAGTCTTCTGGCCGGTGAATCCGTGACAAAAGATGACTGCGGGAAAGGGTTGCGCCGATGCCGCCTGAGGTTGATGCCACATCCCCACCAATTGCTGTTCACCGCGATGAATCAGAATGGGTTGCTCTACCACAACCCCTCCTAGTTTGATTCCGCGGCGCACTCGGACAAGGTTTCGATTAGCTTGTCCAGCTTATCGGCCTTCTCAATCAGCTCTTTCTTGCGATCCTGCTGCTGTTCAATGACGTGGGCCGGGGCTTTGTTAATGAAATCCATATTCCCCAACTTTTTCGTCACCTTCTCCAGTTCTGCATTCGCTTTGTCACGCTGCGTCGACAACTTCTGGATCTCAGCAGCCACATCAATCAACCCGTCCACGGGCATATAGATTGCACCTAACTGACTGATCGCGCTGGGCATAGCGCGTGGGGGAACAAATTGACGATCAATCGTTATCTCCCGCGCGCACAGCAGTGACTCGATCGAAGGCTTATCGCGGACTAGTTGTTTTTCGTAGCGCTCATTGGAGGGGCGAATCATCAGGGCGATTTCCTGGCGTGGCGCCAAACCATAGTCCGCACGCAACTGGCGTGCGACACGAATTAGGTCATGCTTGGCATCAACATAGGAAACGACCACATGACTGACGCCCCACTCAGCAAGCGCTTCTTCATCGCGCCATTCCGGCCAAGGGGCGATCATAATGCTTTCGCTGTAGGCCGAGTAGCCCAGACCATCCCACAACTCTTCCGTTATGAACGGCATAAGCGGATGCAACAAGCGCAAGGCATTGGAATACACATAGTGCATCACCTTCAACACCTGTTCACGGCGCGGCTGATCATCGCCGTACAAAATCGCTTTGGCGTACTCGACGTACCAGTCACAAAATTGGTGCCAGCAGAACTCATAGATGCTGCGGGCCAGATCGTTAAAGCGGAATCGCTCCAGATTCTCGGTGCATTGCGAAATGGTGGCATGCAGCTTGGCTAAAATATGCTGGTCATCCGCACTCAGGAGGCTGACATCAAACGAGGGTTCGGCAAAGTCGGCCGGCGCGGTGGCGCCATGCATTTGCATAAAGCGCGCCGCATTCCACATTTTGGTGCCAAAATTACGCCCGATTTCGAATTTCTCATCCGACAACTGCACATCCGCCCCGGTGGCCGATAGCATCATCAAACTAAAGCGCAGCGCATCCGCATTGTACTTGTCGACAATAGTCAACGGATCGATCGAGTTCCCCAGGCTCTTGGACATCTTGCGGCCAATGTCGTCACGAACCGTGCCGTGAATGTAGACATGACTAAACGGAATGTTATCCATGCATTCCAGACCGGACATCACCATCCGGGCAACCCAGAAAAAGATTATCTCGGATCCGGTGACGAGTGTATTCGTGGGATAATAGAAATCCATTTCCTCGGTTTTGTCTGGCCAACCGAACACACTAAAGGGCCAAAGCCAGGAAGAGAACCACGTATCTAACACGTCTTCGTCTTGCCGGATTTTCCCGCTGCCACAGGACGGACACTCCGTCGGGATATCCCGAGCGGCCCATTCATGGCCACAGTCATCACAATAGAACACCGGGATACGATGGCCCCACCAAATCTGCCGGGAAATACACCAGTCGCGGATGTTTTCCATCCACTCGCTATAGACCTTGGTCCAGCGCTCGGGCACGAACTGCACGCGACCGTCATTGACCACCTCTAAGGCCGGGCGCGCCAATGGCTTCATCTTTACGAACCATTGCGGTGACAAGCGGGGCTCAACAACCGCGTCACAGCGGTAGCAATGTCCCACGGCATGATCATGCGCATCGATGCGTTCCAGCAACCCATCCGCTTTTAACTGCTCAACGATCTTCTCACGGCACTCAAAGCGATCCATCCCTTCATATGGTCCGGCCTCCGCATTCATGTAGCCGTTGTCGTCCATCACGTTGATGCTGGGCAAATTGTGCCGTTGCCCCATTTCAAAGTCGTTCGGATCGTGGGCGGGCGTGATCTTCACGACGCCCGTACCAAATTCGGGATCAACCAGGTCATCCTCCACCACGACTAGTTCACGATGCAGCACCGGCAGCAGGACTTTTTTGCCGACCAGCCCACGATAGCGCTCGTCACGTGGATTGATTGCGACGGCGGTATCGCCCAACAAGGTTTCCGGGCGCGTGGTCGCAACCAGGACATAATCTTTCTTTCGGCCGCCCAGGATCGGGTAGCGGATATAGTACAATTTGCCATCAACAGGTCGGTGCTCACTCTCTTCGTCGGACAGCGCGGTTTGGCAACGAGGACACCAATTGATGATGTAGTTGCCGCGATAGATGAGCTCCTTCTCGTAGAGGCGAACAAAAACTTCGGTTACCGCGCGACTCAAGCCCTCGTCCATAGTGAAGCGTTCACGCTCCCAATCGCACGAGGCGCCAATCTTCATCAATTGGTTTTTGATGGTGTTGCCATATTCCTCGCGCCATTGCCACACGCGCTCAACAAACGCCTCGCGGCCCAGGTCGTCGCGCGTCTTGCCTTCTTTTTGCAACGCCCGCTCGACAACGTTTTGTGTCGCAATACCGGCATGATCGGTGCCCGGCACCCACGTAACATTATAGCCTTGCATGCGACGCCAGCGCACCAAAACATCCTGGATCGTATTGTTCAGGGCGTGGCCCATATGCAGAATGCCCGTCACATTGGGTGGCGGAATCACCACGCAGTAGGACTTGCCGCCCTTTTTCGGATCGCCATGGAAATAGCCCCGCTCCATCCAGCAGCGGTACCACTTTTCCTCGGCCGCTTTACTGTCGTAGGTCTTACTTAATTCAGCCATTACACGCCGTCCTGTAGGGTCTTTTGCTCATCAATAAACATTTTGTATTCCACGCTATCCACCAGCGCTTCCCATGAGGCTTCCAGCAGGTTTTCGGAGACGCCCACGGTGCTCCAGCTTTGCTTGCCGTCACTGGATTCAATCAACACCCGCGTCTTTGCGGCGGTATGCTCTTCCGGATCCAGAATGCGCACGCGGAAATCGGTTAAAAAGACATCCGCGATCTGCGGGAAGAAACGGGTAAGCGCCTTACGCAGGGCTCCGTCCAAGGCATTGACCGGGCCATCGCCTTCGGCCACCGTGTGCTCAATCTCATCGTTCACGCGCAATTTGACGGTGGCCTCACTGCGGCAGTCTTCATTCTCGGCGTTCTTCTCGACGATCACGCGATAGCCTTCCAGACCGAAAAACGGGCGATGCGCCTTCAAGACTTTTTGGATCAATAGCTTGAATGACGCTTCCGCCGCCTCGAACTCGTACCCCTCTTTCTCCAGCCGTTCCAGCTCGCGCAAGATGTCTTTCACTTCAGGTGACGACTTATCCACCTGCAGATTCATCTCAACCGCTTTGAGGAAGACGTTACTGGCGCCAGACAGTTCGGAGATCAAAATGCGGCGCTTGTTGCCTACCTTCTCAGGCTCAATATGCTCGAAGCTGTGCGGGTTCTTCCGTATGCCATCTACGTGCATACCCGCCTTGTGCGCGAACGCGCTATCGCCCACAAACGCGGCTTTCGCCCACGGACGCTGGTTGGAGAGTTCGTTCACGAAACTGGAGACATCGCGTAGCTGTTTGAGCGAGTCGAGGCCATCTTTCAGGCAGTCCCGCTTCATCTTCAGTAGCAGGTTCGGAATGATCGATACCAGGTTCGCGTTGCCACAACGTTCGCCAAACCCGTTGATCGTACCTTGCACATGAACTGCGCCCGCGCGAATGGCCTCCAATGAATTCGCCACACCCAACTCGGAATCGTTATGGGTATGGATACCAAACGGCGTATCAAAGGTGTTGGTCAAGTCGCGGATGATTTCATGCACCTCATGCGGCAATGTGCCGCCATTGGTGTCGCACGGGACCAGCATATCTGCACCCGCTTCAGCTGCTGCGCGCAGCGTGGAGATGGCGTATTCTGGATCATCCTTGAAGCCGTCAAAGAAATGCTCGGCATCGTAAATGACCTCTTTACCACGCTCTTTAAAATAGCGGACCGTATCGGCGATCATGGCAACATTCTCTTCGGGCGTCGTGCGCAGGATGTCGCGTACGTGCAACTTCCAGCTTTTCCCGAAGAAGGTCACAACCGGTGTATCCGCTTCCATCATCGCCAGCACACCGGGATCCTCGCCTACTGCAATCTTGGCCCGGCGGGTACTACCGAAGGCAGCCACCTTGGCGTGTTTCAGGTTGAGGCGTTTCACGTCCCGAAAGAAGGCCATGTCTTTCGGATTCGAGGCGGCATAGCCGCCCTCGATATAGTCCACGCCGAAGGCGTCCAATCGTTCCGCCACACGCAATTTGCCGGTGCCGGAAAAGGAGATGCCCTCGCCCTGCGTGCCATCGCGCAGGGTCGTATCATAGATGGCTACACGACTACTCATGGCTTTGATCCAATTCGAATGCTTTGTGCAAAACTTGTACGGCTTGATCCGCGTAGGCGCTGCGAATCACAACAGAGATTTTGATCTCAGACGTCGAAATCATTTCGACGTTAATTTTGTTGTTAGAGAGTGCCTCGAACATTCGGTGTGCCACACCAGAATGACTTCGCATACCGACCCCCACGATACTCACCTTGGCGATATCGACATCATAGGTCGCGCCCGCGGCGCCGAGCGATTCGAGCAATTTGTCCACCGTACCCCGCGTCCGATTCACTTCATCGCGTGGTACTGTGAAGGAGATGTCCGTGATGCCGTGCTCACTGACGTTTTGCACGATCATATCGACGTTGACGTTGGCAGCGGCCAATTCCTGAAAAAGTTTAGCGGCCACACCGGGTTGATCGGGTACCCGCTGAATCGTCACTTTCGCCTGGTTTTTGTCTGCGGCTACGCCGCGCACGACTATCTGCTCCATATCATCCACCTCTTCCTTTACGATCGTTCCGGGAATACGGTCAAAACTGGTCAAGACCTCAAGCTCAACGCCATATTTCTTTGCAAATTCAACAGAACGGGATTGCAGCACCTTAGCACCGAGACTGGCCAATTCCAACATCTCGTCATAGGCAATAAGATCCAACTTACGCGCATCGGTCACGATGCGGGGATCGGCCGTATACACGCCATCTACATCGGTGAAAATCTGACATCGATCCGCCTCTAAGGCTGCAGCCAAAGCCACCGCGGTGGTATCGGAGCCGCCACGGCCCAGTGTGGCGACATCCAAGCTGGGCGCTAATCCTTGAAAACCGCAGACAATCACAAGTCGGCCTTTATCGAGATTTTCGATCACGCGCTCGGGATTGATCCCCATGATTTTCGCCTTGGTGTGGGCGGAGTCGGTCGTAATCCCTGCCTGCGGACCGGTCATGGAGACCGCTTCCGCCCCCATGGCATGCAGTGCCATAGCCAAAATAGCCACGGATACTTGCTCGCCTGTTGCCAGCAACATATCCATTTCGCGTTCATCAGGCTGTGGGTTGACCTGTTTAGATAAATTGATCAGGTTGTCGGTGGTCTTTCCCATCGCACTCAGCACCACCACCACACGATGTCCGGCTTGCTGGGTATCATAGACGCGTTGAGCCACCCGCTGCATGCAAGCGGCATCGGCCACCGAGCTTCCCCCGAACTTCTGCACATACAAAGCCATGCTAAACCTATTCCTTTCTCAACTGTTGAAGCAGACCGGCAGCATCCATCGCGCCGAGGTCGCCTCCCCCGCATGCCGCCTCATCCCAATGCCCCACACCATCCGGCTCAATGCCTTCACCGGCCACCACGAAGGGCAGGCGGCTCTTAAACCAGCGCCCAGATTCAGCGGACACCGCGCTCGAGGTACACAGGGCAACCCGATTGGGCTTGTGCGCATCCAGTAAGGTCAATAAGGGCGCCAAGAACGCGTGATCCAAACGTTCCAACGCCCATACCTTATCGGATGGACGCCCATATCTGCCCCCTAGCTGTTCCGACTCAATAAAGACGACGGCGTGCTCAGCTCGGTGCAGCGCCTGAACCAGCGGCGCAATCCGAAATGCCTTGGGCTTACCTTTATCTCGCGCCCACGGATCTGCGAGCAATACCATATCGGTTCCCAGATACTTTGCCAACCCTGCAGCCATGGAGCTATTCGAGGCGAAAACCGTATCTGACAAAGGTTTTTCGCGCGGCATCAAGCGCTTGCCACCGCCCC
>SLCI01000244.1 GCA_007125875.1 Kiritimatiellia bacterium
AAGCCGGCGACGTCTTAGATATCCGCCACGCCCGTACGTTCAAAAAATGAAGTCCATCTCAGACCTGATCGCCACGGCGTATAATCGTAACCATAACCGTACGCGGGACAAGTCAGCAAGATAAGGAGATCCGGGTCGGACCACAGGTTTCTTCAGGGAATCAACGACTTACGACAGCGGAACTGGGCGCTTCGGGGTCTTAGAGGCTCTTTTTGATCGTATTTTAGAGCTGTAAGGATCAGCGCGAGACAGTGACGGAGGATAGGGAGCGCGTGTAATGAGTTTCCAACGACTGGAAAAATCAGCTCAAATTTTTCCAACGACTGGAAAAGGGATGTCGATAGCTAGTCGGCTGTCTGTATGGGCGGTGAGCTGCTGGTGGGATAGAGATGTCTCGGCAGGCTCGACATGACTCATTTGCGATGGTTGTCGAGCGCGCCAATGGTTTGGTAGCTAGTGAGCGGCTTTTTCGAAGGTAGTCATTCCGAGCGAAGTCGAGGAATCTCATGCTACACCTGCAACCCATGAATGGGACCAGGCGTGCGGGGGCATACCTTTGGTTTCTGAAGGGAACCAAGAATTTGCGACAGCGGAGGATCGGGAGCGCGGCCGAAGAGGTTCCTGTGATTGGGAATAGGGGTATAGCGTATAAGCTATAGGCGTTTTGCGGCCGGGAAGGTTAATAGCTTATAAGCTATTATTGGGTGTGGTGGTCGGAGGCGGCTGCTGGTGGGATAGAGATGTCTCGGCAGGCTCGACATGACTCATTTGCGATGGTTTTCGAGCGCGCCAATTGTTTGGTAGCTAGTGAGCGGCTCTTGCGAAGGTAGTCATTCCGAGCGAAGCCGATGAATCTCATGCTACACCTGCAACCCATAAATGGGACCAGGTGTGCGGAGGCAGTCCTTAGGTTTCGCCAGGGCATCAACGATTTGCGACAGCGGAGGATGGGGAGCGCGGCCGAAGAGGTTCCTGTGATTGGGAATAGGGATATAGCGTATAAGCTATAGGCGTTTTGCGGCCGGGAAGGTTAATAGCTTATAAGCTATTATTGGGTGTGGTGGTCGGAGGCGGCTGCTGGTTGGGATCGAGATGTCTCGACTTCGCTCGACATGACTCACAGGGCGATGGTTGTCGAGCGCGCCAATTGTTTGGTAGCTAGTGAGCGGCTCTTGCGAAGACCTAGTCATTCCGAGCGAAGTCGAGGAATCTCATGCTAAACCTGCAACCCACCTGAGCGACGCACGCTTTGTCGGCGGCTGTGTCCGTAGGCTGTCGCTGCTGGTTGGGATCGAGATGTCTCGACTTCGCTCGACAGGACTGCGTTCTTTATTTGAGCAGGTCCTTTAGCGGGGTTTATGATCCCGGCTCATCCAGAGGATTCGCCCTACCTTCGCGTGATGGGATAGGTAGGGCGAGCCTTTACCCTACTCAGCCGTAGCTTTTGCGGTAGCGCGTTTTGTTCTCGGTTTCTTCCTGTTTCTTGGGCGTCTCGATGACGGGCTCTTTATCGGCGTCGCCAGCAGGTGCGGCAGGCTCTTGCGGGGCGCTGTCGGCGGGGGCGGAAGCTGATGGGCGTCCGCCGCCTTGCGCCTGCTTCACTTCCACGAACTGTAGGCGCAGCATGGTCAAGCTCTCGCTGAGCATCTTCTCTTCGGCGGCATCGAGGTTGCCTTTGGTCTTCTCGCTTAAGGTCTCCAGGATGTCGATCATCCCTTGCGCGCCTTCGAGATGGACTTCGGGGCGCTGGCCGGACGGATCGGGGATCTGACCCAACTGTTGCAAGGCCGAGGTGGCGATCATAATCACCAACTGACTAAAGGTGGATGGCAGGTCTTGTTTGTTTTGTTCTGCTTCGCTCATACTACTTCTCCGTTCGGTTAGGGGGTCTCAACGCGTTCACCGGCTGCCGGGTAGACGACCGAGATGACTCGGTACTCGAGATCAAAGATCCGTTGCGCCGCCCGCTGAATGTCTTCTGCACTGACACTACGTAGCCGTTGCTCTCTTGTAAATTCATAATCGTAGCCGAGTCCGTACAACGTATTCAATGCACTCACTTGCGCAAGCGAATGATTGTTCTGCAGACGCGCAAAATGATCGCCGATTAGCTGTTCGCGTGCCCGTGCCAATTCCGCCTCACTCAAGCCTTCCTCGATGATGCGCTTCAGTTCGGCTTCCATCAGCTCCTGTATCTCGGGCACCGCTTCTTCATAGGTGCCGGCAAACAGCATGAAGTGACCGGGCGCAACGCCTGGTCGACTCATGGCCCCGACGAAATAGACCAAGCCGCGCTTGTCGCGTACTTCGATGGCCAAGTTCGAGGCCAGACCACTCATGGCCGCCTGCAGCACATCTAGCGCGTCGGTGTCTTCGTCATCCAGCGCAACACTGGGGAAGGCCATCAAATAAATCGTTTGCTGGCGTGGCTCGCGCGCGGTCCGTTCGACTGGTAGCTCGCGCGATGCGACGGACTCAGGAAGAGCGATCGCTTCTCCGGCTGGCAAATCGCCGAACAGTTTCTCCAAATCGGCCAAAACTTGGTCAGGGTCGACATGACCAAACACGGAGATGGCGAGATTGTTGGCGTGCAGGTGGCGGTTCAAGTAATCGCGCAACTGATCCGCCGAGAGTTCGGCGATGGTCTCCTCCTGGCCTTCGGGCGTCCAGCGATACGGGTGTTCCGGGAACAACGCGTCGCGCACCATTTGATCGGCCCGCGTCAGCGGGCGTTCGCGCGCGGCCCGGATGTCGGCTCGCTGCCGGGTCCGTTGTCGCTCCACTTCCGCATCGCCGAAGGCTGGGTCGCGTAGGGACTCGGCCAGCAACGTGGCCAGTTCCGACCAATCGGACGTTAGACTGCGTCCTTGCAAGCCGAAGCTGTTGAGTCCGGAAAAAGGTTGCAGCGAAGCACCCAGGGCCTCGAGGGTTTCTGCGATCTCAGCCGCACTGCGCGTGGAGGTGCCTCTCGTCAGCAGATCACTCATAAAGCGGGCGATACCCTGCGTCGATTCCGTTTCCGTCAATAAACCGCCCATCGCGGCGACCGTGATGTTGACCATGGGCAGGCGATGGTCCTGCCGGATGATGACCGGCAACCCGTTCGACAACGTAAACTGTTCCGGCGCGGAGATGAGTGCCTCCTGTCGAGTCGTCTCTTGATCAGTGATACTTTCGGTCTCGGGCGTAAGCAGCGCCAGTGTTTGGCGATGCGGTTGCACATAGCGATTGAGGACGGCCAGTAGTGACTCGGGTGTGATGGCTTCGAGCGCGGTCAAGTACTGCTCCGAAAAGCGCGGGTTGCCTGTGTAGAATTCACCCGACGCGATGGAATCCACTTGGCCGCGCACGTTTTCCAAGCTGCTGAGCGTGCGCACCATCACCTGTCGCTTGGCCTTCTCGATTTCGGCTTCGGTGAACGGGGTCGCGCGCCAGTGCTCAATTTCCCGTTCAACCGCCGCAATGACCTCGGCTTCTTTTTCCGGGTCGAACGTGGCGCTGAAACCAAAAATGCCGGGTTCGCCGGGGGCATAGGACCAGGCTCCAATGCGATGCACCAATTGTTGCTCATCTCGCAGGGAAAGGGTTAGGCGACTGCTTTCGCCATGTCCGATCACGGCGGCCAGCACATCCAAGGCCGCTGCGTCGGGATCGGAAACGGAGACCGCATGCCAGCCCCAAGCGGCGCGCGAGACTTCGTAGGCGCCCGTTTGGCGGGCGAAGCGAGGACTCAATTGTGGTGGTTCAGCGGGGATAATCACGGGACGGCGCATGCGCCGTTCAAAGTCGCTAAATGCATCGCGAATCGCCTGTTCCATCTCGAGCGGGTCAACGTCGCCGGCCACGGCGACGATCATGTTGTCAGGCCGGTAATGGCGCTCGAAGAAGGCCAGTAAGTCTTCGCGGGTTGTTTGCAGGAATACTTCGCGATAGCCGATCACCGGGTGCCGGTGCGGATGCACGCGATAGGCGGTGGACCAGAGCAGGCGGCCCAGCTCCCGTTGCGGATCGTCTCGATTCATCGCCATTTCTTGCAGGATCACCGTCTGCTCTCGTTCCCACTCGTCCTCTGGAAAGGTAGCGTTTTGGACTGCATCGGCCAACACGTCTAAGCCGACATCCCAATGGCGGGAGGGCAGCACGACATGGAATACGGTGCGATCAAACGTGGTGTAGGCGTTAACGCGTCCGCCGGCATCGGAAATTTCGCGCGAAATATCGCCCGGCGTGCGGGTGGGGGTGCCCTTGAAGATCATGTGTTCGACGTAATGGGCTAAGCCGGCGCCGAGAAAGTCGTCCTCGTGAATTGAGCCGGTTCCGAACCAGGTTTGAATCGCTACGACTGGGGCGCTCGAATCCGGCTTAACCAGTCCGATAATGCCGTTCTCCATCGTGAAGCGATGAATCTGATCGTTCGCTGTCCGAATCACTTCAATCGGATCTGTCATTGAACCGTCTCCCGATAGCGTTAATAAGGATGTTATACATAGTGTCCCAACGATCTTTTTCATAAGACATCTCCCGTAAAAGCGTCCCGATTGATTCCCAGCGCGTCGCGAGCGACGGCTCTACAATTCCCAGTATTTTTCTTGTAGGGCGTCCGCTTGCGGATCGCCGGTTTCACCCACGGATTCAGCATTCATCAACACGCTTGTGAATAGGGAACTTACTCCACCGTGACACTTTTCGCCAGATTGCGCGGCTTATCAATGTCCGTGCCGCGCGCCTGCGCGGCATAGTAGGCGAGCAACTGTAGCGCGACCACATTGACGAGGGGCGAAAATTCTTCCCGCGTTTCGGGCACATAGATGATGTCTTCCGCAAACGAGGCCACTTGGCGATCGCCATCCGTGGCTACGGCAATAATGCGGCCATGCCGCGCTTCGACCTCTTTCATGTTCGAGATCATCTTTTCGTAGACCTCGTCCTCGGTCTTGGTGCAGATGCAGATGACGGGGAGGTATTCGTTGATGAGCGCGATCGGACCGTGCTTCATTTCGCCGGCCGCGTAGCCCTCGGCATGTTGGTAGGAGATTTCCTTGTTCTTGAGCGCGCCCTCCAGTGCGGTGGGGTAATTAAAGCGTCGTCCCAGATAGAGTGCGCTGGGGCCATCGTGATGCTTGTCGGCGATTGCGCGAATTTGTTCGGCCCGTTCCAATACATAGTGAATAGCGTCCGGGATCGTTTCCAGGGACTGCGTAAGCTGCTGCGCATGTTCCGCGGATATCTCGTTGCGGGCGCGCCCAATATGGATACCGAGCAGGGCAAACGCCATCAATTGCGCGGTATACGCTTTAGTCGAGGCCACGCCAATTTCGGGCCCGGCATTGGTGAACAAAACGGCATCGCTCTCGCGCACGAGGGAACTGCCGGGCACATTGCAGATGGAAAGGATCTTGCAATTCTTTTCCCGCGCCAAACGCAGCGAGGCGAGGGTGTCGGCGGTTTCACCGGATTGTGAGACCGCGATAAACAAGGTGTCGGGCTCGATTCGTGGCGACCGATAACGAAACTCGCTGCCGAGATCGGTTTCCACGGCCAAATTGGTGAGATGCTCGATCAGGAACTGTCCATACATCGCGGCGTGATAGGCCGTGCCGCAACTGACAATCATGATCCGTCGCAGATCTTTAAAGTAGTCGGCATCGAGCGGAATGTCCGGTAGCGCCACCTCATGTCCTTTGCTGTGCTGGTCGAGCAGCGTCCGCAGTACGCGCGGTTGTTCATGCATTTCCTTCAGCATGAACGTTTCAAACCCAGCCATTTCGGCGGCTTCCGGCGCGATGTCGACCGGCTTGATCTCGGGCGTGACCGTTTCGCCGTCCAGGTTTTGGAGCCGCACACCTTCGGGGCTTAGTACGGCGAGCTCGCCGTCATTCAGATAGATGACGCGATCAATGTGGTTCACGATGGCCGGGACATCGCTGGCGATGAAAGACTCGTTCTCGCCGAGACCGACAATCAGCGGGCTGCCCAGCCGCGCGGCGTAGACGGTGTCGGGGTTGTCCTGAAACAAAATGCCCAAGGCATAGGCGCCGCGTGCTTGCTTCAGCGCCTTGCGGATAGCCGCTTCAATATCAGGAGCCCCTTGCTTGAGTGCCTCTTCGATCAAATGCGGTATGACTTCGGTGTCGGTATCGGAAGCGAAGGTATGCCCGGCGGCGATCAGTTCATCGCGCAGTGTTTGGTAGTTCTCTATGATGCCGTTGTGGACGACCGCGATCCGGCCGGAGCCATCCAAATGCGGATGCGAGTTGCGTTCCGAAGGTTCGCCGTGTGTGGCCCAGCGAGTGTGGCCGATCCCAGGGCGACCAGCAATCGGGTTACGATCGAGCACCTTCTCTAGTTCACTCAAACGCCCCATGCATTTGCGATACATGATTCCGTTGTCGGTATGAACCGCAAGACCACCTGAGTCATAGCCGCGATATTCCAGCCGCTTCAATCCATCCAACAGCAAAGGGGCTGCTTCTTTTTGTCCGACGTAACCAACAATTCCGCACATACAATCACTCCTACAGAGTGGTTTAAATGAAAGTCTAGCCGCGTCCCGCCTGCCCGCCAACGGAGGGTGAGGACGTGGATCCTTGTTCTATCGGCAAAACCCTCCACCGTCTAACGACGGCGGCTACCGAATGCTCAACATGCACTAACACCTGACTATAGGTTGAGAGCGGAGCGACCAGCAAACAAAAACCAAAGGGCTTGGAGGTGTCATGGACCAAAAAGAAACGGGCCAGCGTTGCCGCCGACCCGTTTCATGCAAGCTGTTCGCGTCCCGCCTAATTGCGCAGGACAGGGTTGCTAAAGTCTCCTCGACCGGTATAGAAGTCACCACGATCGATCGCCGCCTCCTCGTACATACGAGCGCCGCCACCCTTGGACACAGAGATCATCAGGCGCGATTGGAAGGGATGCTCATCCTCATCCAGTTCCGGATCCTGATTCAACGCGGTCATTGTCAGGTTGCGTGTGAAAAATAGCGGTAAACTATCTGAATCGCGCTCGCGCAGATCAGCGACCATGCACCACGCATTGTTCTCACTATTGAATGCGGCCGGATCATCGGGAGGATCGGACGGCGGCACACCCGGAGCGGCGAAGAAATCAAAGTTGACGGAGACAATTCCGTTCGTGACGAGGAACGTGAAGTATTCTGTCGAATCGTTCCAGTCATCACTGCGCGGATACTGGAAGGCTAAGGCTGAGCCACCAGCAATTGAGCCCGGATCAGTGATGGAGGCAAATAGGGCAGTGTATAGCTGACGACCATTATTCAGGACGCCAGTCGCACGACCGCGCAACAAGACGCCTTGCACGGCAGGGAATAAGAGCGCTGCCAATACCGCGATAATCGCGATCACAACCAGCAACTCAACAAGGGTGAAACCCTTAACTTTTCGGTTTGTTATAGTCATCTTCCATCTCCGTATGCAGCGACAACTTGTGCACCATGCCCTAGTTTAACGGCTGCTTAATGAACGCTTAATCTGCTTGTAAGATACACGAGGCACTTCCCCTTAGTCAACCCGCGGTTTGCAGCAAGATCACCTCCAGTTCGCCTTGATTCCGGTCACCTTTGGCAGGGATTGTGATTTCTGTCTGAGAGATTACACTGCCGATATGAAGACGTTCAGAAAAAGGCTGGAAATTACCACTCGTGGTCATCGGCACATGCAGGATCTGACGGATTTGGTCGCTCGGATTGTGCGGGAATCGCAGATTGAGAACGGGATCGTGCATGTATTCAATATCGGTAGCACGGCGGTGATCGGTACGATTGAATTTGAGCCGGGCTTGATACATGACTTGCCCGAGATCCTTGATCGGCTGATGCCGCCCAGCCGCGCCTATGGTCATGAGCAAACCTGGCATGATGGCAACGGTCATTCCCACCTGCAGGCCAGCATCCTGGGACCGGAAATTACGGTGCCGATCGGTGAGGGCCGATTAATTCTCGGCACATGGCAACAGATTTTCCATCTGGAATGCGATGTGAAGCCG
Organism: Kiritimatiellia bacterium; assembly: GCA_007125875.1. Lineage (GTDB taxonomy): Bacteria > Verrucomicrobiota > Kiritimatiellia > SLAD01 > SLAD01 > SLAD01. Next base: position 8,005 of record SLCI01000244.1, read on the forward strand.
CGCCAAAGGAACATCGTAGTCACGGTGCAGGGCGAAACGTGAGCTCATGTGCCGGGGGTCGGATGAACCACCCGCGTCAAGGCCAAGCCCAGCAACACCGTCAAGCACAGCACCAGCGCAGGAATCCCGAACACCGGTCCCAAAGCGGGTACAAAAGACATTTGGAAGACCCAGTGTGCCATGGCCCAGCTCGCTGCAAGGGCTAGCAGCAGGCCCGTTGTGGCGGCGATACCACCGAGCACGACATATTCTGCCAGCATGATCCGGTTCAGTTGCTTGCGTGTGGCCCCCAACGTTCGTAGTAACGCATTTTCCTCATGCCGATCATAGCGACCGGCCACAACGGTTCCGCCCAACACCAATAAGCCTGTGAAGACACTGAACATCGCCATGAATCGGACCACGAACGCGGCTTTCCCGACAATGTCATCAATCGCCTCAACCACCATGCGCAGGTCGACTGCGGAGATGTTCGGATGCTCAGCAATCACCGTTTGCTGTAACCTTGCTGCGTCCGCCACTGTAGGCGCACGAATCACCATGGCAAAGTGTTGAGGGGCCTCCTCCAAGACGCCGTCCGGAAAAACTACGAAGAAATTCGTACGGAGTTCACGCCAGTCGACTCGCCGAATACTGCGCACCTCACAATCAAGCTGAACGCCTTGAATCGTAAAGGTTAAGCGCGTCCCGACGCCGATTTGGAGATAGTCGGCCATCACTTCCTCAATCGAAATCGGGATGGGCGCGGCTGGGGCGGTGTGTCGCTCCCAACGCCCACGAATGATGCGGTCGCGCTCGTCCAGCGTCGCTCGATACGTGGAGCGGTACTCGCGGAACAAGACCCAGTGCGGAAGGTCCAGCGCAGGATCGTCCCGCAGCGCGCCCACGGAACGGCCATCGACATGGGTTAATCGCATCGTCACAATCGGGGCGGTCTCCAACAATTCCAGCCCTTGTTCGGCTAATTCCCGCTCAACTGCCTCGACTTGATCTGGTTGCACATCAAATAAGATGAGATTGGGTTGCCCATCCTGATCGCTGCGCGAAAACTGCCGCAACACATTGTCCTGCGTTAACGCCAAGGTGCAGAGCAAAAAGGTGCCGAGTCCCAAGGCCAGCAGCAGCACCGTGGTTTGATTGAAAGGGCGATGGATATTCGCTACGCCCTGTCGCCATTCGAATGACCAACCTTGCCGTATCAACAGCCGCGTACCCCACATCATTAGGCGCGCAACCGTCGCCAGCAAAACAAACACCACACCAATCGCCAAGGCCGTAATGACGCCATGCGTGAGCCGGTCAGTATGCACGATTGAAAAAACAAGGAGTGCCGCAAACAAAATACCGCCGACGAGCAGCTGAGCCGGATCGAATCGCTGGCCCCGTTGACTGAGCAGCGCAGGCCGCAGCGCCGCTAAGGGTGGCACGCGTCGCAGAATCAATAATGGCCAGAGTGTGAAGGCGATCGAGATGCCTAACCCCATCAACACACTCACGCTGACCGAAGCGAGGGACCAGCCGGGGGTCACCTCGACCGGCAAGACATCCGCCAAGATCATGGGAATCATCCATTGCACCACACTGCCCAGCATCGCCCCTGCGATGGCGCCGATCAGGGCCGCCGCCGCAATTTGAACGACATAAATCCAAAGCGCCATCCGCGCCGACGTGCCGAGACAGCGCAGGATCGAAACGTTGGTGCGTTTCTTGCGCGCGTACAACTGGATTGAGCTGGCGCATCCGATGCCGCCCAATAAGAGCGCAATCAGCGCGCCCAGATTCAAATACCGGTAAAGCAACGTCAATGCCTGTCCCAGCAACTCGCGTCGTTGCACGACTGTCTCCATCTCGAGGCGCAAGTCCGCCATTTCGGTACGATAGGTTTGGCGTAACTCCTCCGGATCGATCCGATCATCATCCAGACGGAAATGCATATGATGAATCGCCAAGCTGCCTTCGCGGATCAATTCCGTCTCCGGCAAGGCATCCAGCGAAATATAAAGGCGCGGCCCAATAAAGGTAGAGGTAGCCGGTGCTTCCCCGGTGACGTTTAATAGGCGTCCCGCGATGTGAAAGGTGCGCGCTCCAATTTGAACCGGATCACCGAGCTGTGCGTCGAACTGCAACATCAGGCTTTCTTCCACCAGGATCGCGCTGGGATCTTCGAGGAAAGCGAAGGTCGCCTCCGGCGGCTCCACCCGCAGCTCGCCGTAAAAGGGATATTCATCCTCCAAGGCGCGCACATGACTGAGGCGCATGTCGCCCGTGCGCTCGAATACTGCCATCGAATAAAAACGGGTTTCGCGCACTGATTCGCCGGGTAGATCGGCAAGGAAAGCTTCCGCTTGCTCGGAAAACGGTTGCATGGAGTGGATGGAAAATTCGGCGCCCAATAAGTTACGCATTTGACGTTCCAGCGCTTGGTCCAGTTGCAGGCTGAAGGAACGAATCGCGACCAGCGCGGCGATACCGATCGCCAGCGCCGCCATACTCAATAGGAGATGCGTTCGGCTGCCTCGACTATCGCGCCACGCCATCCGCCAGATCCACGACGGGGTAGGGCGGGCCGCGCCATCAAGATGGGGCTGCGGAGCCGTGGTCATGACGTTGCAACGGATGGGTTCGTGCTCTGCTTCACCACTTGGCCGCTCCGCAGTGTGACCACCTGCTGCACGCGATCGGTGAGCGCGTGATCATGCGTCACCAGTACGAGGGTCGTGCCTTGATCACGGTTTAGGCCAAAAAGCAGATCCAGTACGTGACCGCCGGTATCGTCGTCGAGGTTACCGGTGGGCTCGTCGGCGAAGATGATCGATGGTTCGTTAATGAATGCCCGCGCAATCGCCACGCGTTGCTGCTCGCCGCCAGATAGTTGAGTGGGATAATGGTGGTGGCGCCCTTGCAGGCCAACATCGCCGAGCAGGTCACGGGCCCGCTGACGCGCCTCGCGATTGCCCAACAATTCAGCGGGCACCATCACATTCTCGAGGGCTGTTAGCGATGGAATCAGGCGGAAGGACTGAAAAATAAAGCCGACTTTTTCGCGACGCAACACCGCTAACTGCTCTTCATCGAGTTCGTTTAAGCGTTGGTTGCCTAACTCAATGTTGCCCGTACTGGGTCGATCCAGTCCCGCGCAAAGGCCTAGTAGCGTGGTCTTGCCGCTGCCGGATGGTCCGACTAACGCCGCCGTGGACTCCGCTCCGAAATGGAGATCAATATCGCGCAGCACCGTTAGCGGCTGGCCGCCGGATTCAAATGTTTTACTGACATGTTCAATACGTAGCATCGACAACTCCTTCGTGCTAACTTGTCGCCATCGCCGGCGAATCCTGACCGAAAAGGTGGACTCGCGCGAAGCGAGATAAGATAACGGAAATGCTGATGAGTCGATACCGCTATATTCTAGGAATGACCCTTTTACTGCTGGCGGCCGGTTGCCGGTCCGAGCCTGAGCCCATGGAGACCGGCGCGACGCGCATCGAAACGGCTCGCGTGGATGAGCGGCCCGTTATTCTGTTTTTGGGTGATAGTCTGACGGCGGGTTATCATTTGGATCCGGAAGATGCCTTCCCTGCACTGATCCAGCGTCGCATTGATGCTGAGCGTGATGGTGATTGGCGGGCGGTGAACGCCGGTGTCAGCGGGGATACCACCGCCGATGGATTGAACCGCCTGAACTGGGTGTTGCGGCAGCCAGTCGATGTCTTGGTGCTCGCCCTCGGAGCGAATGACGCGCTGCGCGGTCAGCCGATAGAAAATATTCAGCGGAACTTGGATCAGATTTTGGAGCGGACGCGGGAGCGCTACCCGGAGGTTCGGTTTGTGATCGCGGGAATGCAGATGCCGCACAACTATGGAGCGCAATACACCGCCGCGTTCCGCGCGTTGTTTGTGGAGTTGGCGGAAAAATATGATGCGGCATTAATTCCGTTTTTGCTGGAAGGCGTGGCGGGCGATCCCTCGCTCAATCTGCGCGACGGCATACATCCGACCGAGGCCGGCCACGAAATCATCGCCGACACCGTCTGGACCTACCTCGAACCGCTGCTCTAGGGTGCCCGCTTGCTTCTCTTCCGCCCAGCGCTGCCCTCAGGTGGTTCACAGGCGTATTGCCGCATCATATAGATATTTGCCTGCCCCGATTGGGCGATAAATCCGGCAGATTCCATTCTTGCCGAATTCATTGAATCTATGCATCATCTGACTCATGCCAGCAACGTGGATGTACGTCGAGCTGTAGCATAATGTTGAATGCGAGGAGAGTGCACGATGGATGTCACCGAAATAATGAAGGTTTTGCCGCATCGTTATCCGATTTTATTGGTCGATCGCGTGTTGGAGTGCGACGATAAGGAGCACATTGTTGCCATTAAGAATCTGGCGGCTACTGAACCTTATTTCCAAGGCCATTTCCCCGATAATCCGATTATGCCGGGCGTGTATCAGCTCGAGGCAATGGCGCAGGTGGCCGGCATATTGCTGAACAAAGTGACCAAGCGGGAAGGCGACGTAGCCTACTTCCTCGCTGTCGATAAAGCACGTTTTCGCAAGGTGTTGCGGCCCGGCGATCAGCTCCTCATTAAGGTGAACATGCTGCGATCCCGCATGAGTATGTGTCGCTGCCACGGCGAAATTCTTGTGGATGGCGAAGTCGCTTGTGAGGCGGACTTGCTGTTCGGGCGAAAGGACTAATTCCATCATGGGGATTCACCCTACGGCCATTGTCGATCCCGCGGCCGAGCTCGGAGCCGATGTCGAAGTCGGGCCCTACGCCGTTATCGGAGCCCATGTTCGTATTGGACAGGGAACCCGCATCATGTCGCATGCGGTGATCGAGGGCCATACAACGATCGGGTCGCACTGCACGCTTTTCCCGTTTTGCTCGATTGGGCAGCAGACCCAGGACCTCAAGTATGAGGGCGGCACGACGTACGTGGAAATTGGCGATAAGACGACGATTCGCGAATATGTCACGGTAAATTCTGCTACGGCGGATGGTGACGTCACGCGGGTCGGAAACCGTTGCCACATCATGGCGTATGCACACGTCGCACACGATTGCCGCGTGGGTGATGATGTCATCATCGCGAATTGTGGCACATTGGCCGGGCATGTTGAGTTAGAGGGTCAAGTGATTTTGGGTGGGCTCAGCGCGGTGCATCAGTTCGTCCGGATTGGGCGATTGAGTATTATCGGTGGATGTTCGCGCGTGATACAGGACGTGCCGCCCTACATGATGGCTGCCGGGAACCCCCTAGAGGTGCACGCAACAAATGCCATCGGATTGAAACGCAAAGGGATCGATAGTACGGTGCAGAAAGCGCTAAAGCATGCGCATCGTGTGCTTTATCGTGAGGGTTTATCGACGCGTCAAGCACTCGAACGGTTGACATCCGAGTCGACCGAGTCGGCTGCGGAAGTCGCTCATCTAATTGATTTCATCAAAGCCTCAGAACGGGGTATCACCAAGTAAATGCGATGCACGCGCCTAGGGTTATTCGGGTGGCTCGCACTGATTGTCATCAGTGTCAGCAGTGGACCGGATAGCCCCGCTCAATCCACCTCCAACGGACACGTGGATTTCAGCTTCGATCAAGCGGATATCCGGTTGGTGATTCGTTTAGTGGGCGACATGACGGGGCGTCGCTTCGTGATGGACGATCAAGTGCAAGGCCGCGTGACGGTGGTGGCACCCTCTGAAATTCCGATTGATGATGTCTTCCCCTTTTTGATGACCATTCTTCAATCGCAGGGCTTTTCAGTGGTCGAGCGGAACGATCTTTTTCATGTCGTCCGTCTACCCGAGCGCGAGTTGCCCGATGGCCGTTTGTTCGGTGCTGAGGAAACGCTGGATACGGCGCAGGGCGTGATTACCCGCATCATCCCAGTCCGCTACATCAGCGCAATTGAATTGCGGCGCATGTTGGAGCCGATGGTCCGCGGCGGGCGCGCAGGCGCGATTGCCTCCTTTGGCCCAACCAATCACCTCATCATTACAGAAACGGCCGATAGCTTGACGCGGATCGAGCAGTTGATCCGCGAATTGGATCGCGAAGGCTCACAGAGCGCTGTGGAGGTGGTGGCGCTAAAGCATGCTTCGGCCGAGGAACTTTCCCGTCAATTGTCGCAGGCCATGGCCGGCGCCGAATCCGCTGGTCGTCGCGTGTCACGCCAGTTCCAGCAAGTGGCGGAAGGTGCCGGTGCGCTGGCGGCCGAATCACAAGTGGTGCCTGTGCCTCATGCCAATAGCTTGCTCTTGGTGGGCTCGCCGACCCAATTGGCCGAATTGCGTCGCCTCGTCGCGCTATTGGATGTGGAAACGCCGTCGGGCTACGGCCGACTCAATGTCATCTTTTTGCGATATCTCGATGCCGAGGAGGCCGCCTCGACACTGAAGTCGCTACTGCAGCAAGGTGCCGAGCGCGAGGAGCGAGCGATCCTCTCGGTTGAGCCCAGCATCGCCAACAATGCGTTACTGGTTGATGCCTCACCGCGCGATTACGAATTATTGCGCGACTTGGTTCAGCGCCTGGATATACCGCCGCAGCAAGTGATGGTTGAGATTCTGATCGCCGAGGTCTCCCTCGGTAAGGATCTGGATGTCGGCGTCGAGTGGTCCACCATTGAAGCGCCCCGCGATGGGGCCACAACGATTGTGGGACGCAGCCGGCCGGGCGAAGATGATACCCTTAATAGTGTCCTCGACGGCATGTTCCCGGAAGGTTTGACGGTTGGCGTTGCGCGCGGAACATTCGTCGACGCCAGTGGCCGTGTGTTGCCGCGGGTACCGTTTCTGGTTCGTGCACTGGCTGAGGATCGCGAGGTTAAAATCCTTTCCAACATCCCGCTTTGGGCTCAAAACAACATGGAGGCCAGTGTCAGTGTGGTGGATAATATCCCCATCTTGAGCTCAACGATTGAGGGGGGCGCTGGCACGGCGCGTGATGTCATTCAAAATATCGAGCGCCTCGACGTCGGTATACAACTGAAAGTCACGCCTTACGTGAACCCCGACAACGAAGTGCGCATGAAACTGAACCCGATTATTGAGGCCATCATTGATAGTGGTCCGACCGATCGCCAATTCACGCCCACGATTGCCCGGCGCGAGGTCGATACCACGGTGACGATTCCCGATCGTGCCACGGTCGTGATCAGCGGTTTGATGCGCGAAGACGTGATCACCGCCGTCTCGAAAGTCCCCCTGCTCGGTGATATCCCGTTGCTCGGGCAACTCTTTCGCCGCAACATTGATCGTACCCAGCGCACGAATCTGCTGATTTTCGTTACGCCCCATATTGTCACGGATTTGGATGCGGCGATTACCATGCGTGATGCCTTGGAAGAGCAAACCCGCATCTCCCGCGGAACCGGCAGTCTGGCCTTTCCTGAGGTCCTCCCGGAGGAACTACAGGAGTGAGCTCGGACCTTGATGCGCTGACTTCGGTAGGCGCACAGTTCGGTGTTTCCGTGCTGACGCAGATCGAGGATGATTGGTTGGACGCGGAACTGGTGCGTCGCTTGTCAGTCGATTGGGCGCGTAGCCGCCACATGCTTCCCATCCGGCAAGGGGACAAACTATGCGCAGTGGCTTCCGATCCGTTGCAAACGCAAGATCTCGATGATCTCGGACTGTTGCTCGGCGAAGAACTGTCGCTAGTGTTGGCTCCGAAAGAAGAGATTTTGCGCGCCATCGAACGCGCCTATTTCAGTGGCGAAGAAGGCACTGACGCATTTCTCCAAACCTTGGACGTTGCCACGGAGCAGCAACCCGAATCCCGGGCTGATGATCTGTTGCGATCTGCCGATGATGCGCCAGTCACCCGATTGGTGAATTTGATTTTGTTGGATGCGATGAAGAGCGGCGCTTCCGATATCCATATCGAACCCTATCAAAACTCGCTGCGGATGCGATTTCGTGTGGATGGCGTGCTGTACGATCGCGCGGCGCCGCCTAAGCAATTGCAGGCGGCCCTCGTGTCGCGACTGAAGGTGATGGCGCACCTCGACATTGCCGAAAAGCGTATGCCCCAGGATGGTGCGGCGCGCGTGCGAGTCGGCGAACGGGAAATGGATATCCGTACCTCAACGGTGCCGGTCACCGATGGCGAACGCATTGTGCTGCGCCTGTTGAATCGCGATGCCACACTGCTGCCGCTGGCCCAGTTGGGCTTGGCACCGGACATGCGGCAACGTCTGCAAGCGCTGTTGCAAGAACCGTTCGGCGTCATTTGGGTAACGGGTCCGACCGGTAGCGGCAAAACGACCAGCCTATACGCGGCATTGCAAGAACTAGATACCAAGCGGCTTAATGTCATTACGATCGAAGACCCGATTGAATATCAGCTACCCACGATCGGGCAAATTGGGATCAATCCCAAAATCGGTCTGACCTTTGCACGGGGATTGCGACATATCTTGCGGCAAGATCCCGATGTGATTCTGGTCGGTGAAACGCGTGATACGGAGACCGCCGAGATCGTGGTGCGCGCTTCGTTAACCGGCCATTTAGTCTTTAGCACCTTGCATACGAACGATGCCTTATCGGCGCCCGTGCGGTTGGTGGATATGGGCGTTGAGCCGTATTTGGTCGCGGCCTCGACGCGCGCTGTGCTGGCCCAACGCTTGGTGCGTAAGCTTTGTCCGGAGTGCAGGGTCCCCGCGACCTTGAGCGAGGAGCAAGCGGCTGCCTTGGGGAGTCGCCGTGCGCGTTTAGCAGATCAGCCGCTCTGGCAGGCCAATCCGTCCGGATGCCCATCGTGTATGGAAGGGTATCGTGGCCGGGTCGGACTATTCGAGTTGATCGAGATCGGGGCCACCTTGCAGGAATTGATTCGGACCGGAGCCTCCATGCAGGCGTTGCGCGAGGCCGTCGCTGAACGGCAGATGCCGACTTTGTTGGATGACGGTTTGGAGAAAGTGTTGTCGGGGCAAACGAGCCTGAGCGAGCTGATCCGTGTGGTTGGGTTAGGCGTCGATGAGAACGTTTGAGTACAAAGGCTACAATCACGCCGGCCAAGTGGCGCGCGGTCTGATCCAGGCGATCGACCGCAAAGACGCGCGCGAGAAACTCTCTCATCAAGGTGTGCTGGCTGAAGCGATTCAAGCAGCTGGCGAAGGCCGCACGTGGGTGTGGCGACGTCGTGATGTGCTGTTTACCTTGGACGTGCGGGCAGCCTTTTATCGTGAGCTCGCTTCCATTCTGGCGGCGGGACTGCCGTTGTCGAATGGCTTGGCCTTATTGACCGAAGCGCCCGAAATGGGGCGCAACCAAACCGTCGTGGCGGGCATTGGTGACCGCGTGAGTGAGGGCGTTTCATTTGCGGATGCCGTGGCGGATGCTTCGGCCCGGGTAACCGCCTTCGAGCGGGCCGTGATCGAGACGGGCGAGCGCGCAGGACGACTGGACGAGGTGCTCAATCGTCTGGCCGACTATCTCGAGGAAGAACGACAGCTGCGTGACCGATTGGTGAGCGCATTGATTTACCCGGCGATTATCGTGGGGCTCAGTTTATTGGTGGGCACTGGTTTGTTGGTGTTCATGTTGCCGGCGTTCCAGTCACTGCTACTGGAGACGGGCTTGGACTTGCCGTGGATTACTCGCGTGGTGATGCGCGGTGCCCAAGTCTTCGCGTGGTTGCTGCCACTGTTGGTGATCGCCGGTGGTGTCGCGAGCCTGTGGATTAAGCAGCGCCGGTCACAGTCGGAAACATTCCGGGTGGCTTTCGATCGCTGGCTGCATCGCCTGCCACTACTGTCACAGTTCTATCCCGTATTAGTGAATCTCCGTTTCACGCGCACGCTGGCGATGCTGCTGCAAAGCCAAGTACATTTATTAGAAGCCCTCACGCAAGCCGCCGCAGCAAGCGGTAGTCCTTGGGTCGAATCCTTGATCGGGGCGGAAGCGGATGCGGTTCGTCAGGGCGCCAACTTATCGGACGCCTTGGCCCGTGTGCCGCCCCTGGCCCTAACGCTGCCAGGTTGGGTGCGAGCGGGCGAAGCGAGCGGTGATTTGACGGGGATGCTGGAACAGGCCGCCCAGCGCAGTCAGCATGTCTGGGAACGACGTGTCACACGAACGATGACGCTGATCGAGTCTGGCTTAGTGATCGTCGTGGGCGCCTTTGTGTTCGTGCTGGCGCTATCGATTATTCTGCCGATTCTTTCGATCAATCAGGTACTGCAATAAGCGGGACAAGCGTTCGTTCGCGCCCGCGATATTCTGCCCGCTCCGTGTAGCCCGCCTCCAACGCCGCTTGCACGGCGCGGTCGAAGTCGGCACCCATTCGTTGGGGTTGGTGTGAGTCCGATCCGAAACTGATCGGGATCCCGCGCTCGCAAGCCCAGGCGAGAATGGTGACGGAGGGATACTGTTCATTCGCCTGATGATTGAATCCCGATGTATTGATTTCGATTCCCATCCCAGCTTCGGCAATTCGGTCCAGCGCTGGCTTGACCGTCTGCTCAACAATTGTTTGATCCGGCACGGGCTTATATTTCTTGGGTAAATCCAAATGGGCGGCTACATCGTATAAGCGGGAATCGGCGAGCCGTTGGATGCGCGCAAAGTAGCGCGACCAAATACCCTCCAGGTCATCGCTATCCCAAATCCCTTCCAGCGCGTGATCGCGCTCACGGTGGTAGGCGAGAAAATGTACGGAGCCCAACACGTAATCAAACGGGTGTTCTGCTAACCATTTTTCAAGGAAGGGTTCGCACTCGTCATAATAGTCCGCCTCAATGCCGAGCAGCACATCAATACCTTCTACACTGTTAGCTTCTCGAATCCATTGATGATAGAGCCCAAAATCATCCATCGCCATGCGAATGCCCGGGCTAAAGGGCTCGGGTGCGGGCGCATGTTCGGTTGCAGCCATTGAGGTCAGCCCATTCGCTTTTGCCGATCGCGCATAATCAAGCGGGATCCCCTCCGCGTGTTTGCAGAGGATGGTGTGCGAATGATAGTCCGGTGGGATCAGGCGATCGGGTGTGCTCATGAATAAGCCTTAGTTAGCGGGTGTCAGTTCGTAGCCGTCTTTGGCGTCTCGCACGGACCAACCCAGTTCGGTTAGTTGATTGCGTAACGCATCGGCGCGGGCGAAATCGCGTGCCTGTTTGGCTTGCCAGCGTGCTGCGGCCAATGCTTCAACCTCGGCTGGCGCAGCAGCGGGCGCGGCTTCGGTATCGAACGTAAAGCCAAACACCGTAAGTACGCGATCGTACGCGGCAAGAAGGTCTGCTGCGGCCTCACGGGTCACTTGACTCGCTTGCAGGTCGCGCTCGATTTGGTGTGCCGCCGTGAACAGCTTGCCCAGCGCGTCGGGTGTGTTGAGATTGTTGGCCAAGGCATCGTACACGGGCTGGAAGGGGCCCCAGTCACTACTCGGCGAAGGTGATGAAGTGTCGTCAGCGGCTGCGGACAAGGATTGGTGAAGCTGCTGTAGGCGACGCAACGCGCTGCGCGCCGCGTTTAAAGAGTCCCACGTGAAGTTGAGCGGTTGGCGATACTGGCCGGCAATCAGCACATAACGGAGGGCCATCGGAGAAAAGCCGCGGTCCTTGACGTCTTGTAGTGTGAACAGGTTGCCAAGGCTCTTCGACATCTTATGGCCTTCCACCAAAAGATGCGTGGAGTGGAACCAGAGTCGTGAAAAGGGTTTGCCGGTAGCGGCCTCACTTTGCGCGATTTCGTTTTCATGGTGCGGGAAGAGCAGGTCAACGCCACCGCTATGAAGATCAAAGGATTCGCCTAAATACTCCATGCTCATGGCGCTACATTCGAGATGCCAGCCGGGTCGGCCTTTACCCCAAGGGCTCGGCCATGCATTGGGGCCATCTTCCTCCTTGTGCGCTTTCCATAACGCAAAATCAGCGGCGGATTCGCGGTCGTATTCGTCGTCGCTTTGAAGAGTTCCGGCTGGAGCAGTAGTGATTTCTCGCTCATGCAAGCGCGACAGTTTGCCGTAATCAGCGAACGAGGTAACACGGAAATAAACCGAGCCGTCCTCCGCTACATAGGCATTCCCTTTATCGATTAAGCGCTGGATCAGACGAACCTGAATCTCGATATGGTCGACGGCGCTGGGCTCAACGTGCGGCTCAAGCAGGTTGAGCGCCTCGCAATCAGCATGAAAGCGCTCGGCCCAATACTCGGTGAATGCCTGGAGCGATTTCCCTTCCGTTTGCGATTGCCGGATCGTTTTGTCATCCACGTCCGTAATGTTGCGGACATGTTTTGTTTTGAGCCCGGAAGCCTCAACGACGCGACGCAGCAGATCTTGAATGACGAAAGTACGGAAATTTCCAATGTGAGCGGGCCCATAGACCGTGGGCCCGCAACAGTAGAAGCGAAAGGTCTCTCCGTCCGACGCTGTCAGTGGCTGCAAGGAGCGCGATAAAGAATCGTAAAGGAGAGGTTCAGCCATACCGGAAACAGTTCGATTAGCAGATTAAGCTCTTAAAATCAGCGAAATCGGCAACTAGTCCGCCGGGAACGCCTTTAGCAATCACCGACACCGCGTCATGCGAGTGCAATGATTCCAAGTGAGCGCAGGCAACTTCGAAGTCGACAATGCGTGCGTCTTTGTTGAGCTGTTCGTACACGAGGCGTGCCGCATCTTCCACGAACTTGATGGATGCACCATTCATCTCGGCAAAGGCCTGCTCATCTTCGCGCTTCACCATCACTTGCGTCTCTGTTTGTAACGCATTTAAGAAATGCATATGCATATCTTCAATCGTGACATTTTCGCCGGCGGCGACTTCAGCAATAACACGCGCCTTGCTGCGCTGCGAGTGGGGGATACTATAGATATCGCGCACATCGCGGGCATGCTCAGATAGCTCGGCAGAGCAGGGGCAAGCGGATGAGTAAACAAAATCAAAATGCATGAAGGTCCGAACGTTATTGTTCGCATCTACTCGTCCTTCAAAGGATACCTCGTAATACTGATATCCAAATAAATCACTGCGCAGACTCTTCTGCAAAAGGGGATATGAGAAAGTCAGGCGAATGCGCGCCGAGTGGCTACCCACGTCATTCTTGTATGCTTCCAAAATTCGAGCGAGCAGCGGCAGGGAGAACACCTCATCTTGGTAATCATAAAAACTGCGCATGATGCGCGACATGTTGATGCCCTTAATGTTGGGCTCAAGCGAGACCGTGCCCGTGACGCTGGTTTCCAACGTGATGGGCTCACCCGTTTGCGTGCTGTACTTGAGCGGCAACTTGAAGTTAGAGATACCCACCTGTTGGATCGCCACATTCTCGCCTTGTAAGGCTTGCGAGGCATTTTGCATGTCCGGCAAAGATTCACGGTATTCGGGTGTAACCCGAAAATCTCGTTGATAATGCTGGCGCAACGGCGAACCGCATTCACCGTTCACTTCGTGTAGATAAAGCTTCGTTGATGTTTTTGTTGTCATGGTAAAAGGACCCTTTCTCAATTCGAATATGGGTCGATAGACAAGCGCATTCCTGACACAATGCTAATGGCAGCCCCC
>SLCI01000151.1 GCA_007125875.1 Kiritimatiellia bacterium
GTCCCATCAGTGCGCCAATGAACAGCAAGGCAACGAACGCAATAATCGGCCAAAAGAATGGACTACGGCGCCATTCAGCCACACCGTTTCGACCAAAGCAGACCAACCACAGGATAATCGCGCCATATGCAAAAGGCTGAGCGACCGAGACAGAAATAGGCAAGAAGAGCGCGAAGCCCAAGAGCAAAAGCACCACCGCATCATGCGCATTGCGCACCGTCAGCCATTCTTTCAGCACCGAAACCATCATGTAGCTCATTTCAATCTAATTCGAAGCACGTACACGCTGCATGGCGGACGCATTGTCATCCACGGCCAACGGACGATTACGCTGCAAATACGTGATCACTGCAGATCGCGTATCCACGTCGGTCATTTCGAGCCGCGTCAACGGGTCATCAGCCAGACGTCGCGCGGCCAGAAACCGTGATCCGCCCGATGCCAGCACGTAGCTATTCAATGCCACACCGATCCGGCGGCGCGGATGAATGGCCGACCCATCGGCTAAGCGCAAATTTCGTATTTGGGAACCGGGTTCGGCCGCTTCATGCAACTCATATTTTATGCCATGAACGCCCATAAATTGCGACCGCTGAATTTGTGCCACATTTTCCTCCAAAATGGTCTGCAATTCACCGGCCGTTAACTGCAGCACACCAATCGTATTTTCATATGGCACAATGCGCCATACGTCGTGCCGATAGACCGGCCCAGCGGCCAGTGTCTCGTTAGCCAACCGCCCATGCAACACCACATCGACTCCGGTGGCTGCAGCGATGGCGCGACAAATAAGTTGCTGTACGCCAGACTGACCTGGCGTTGAGGAGCGCGCACTAAGTGCGTGAGCCAACTCGCCCACCTGCTGATTCGCCAGCGCACGCGCACGCGTGAGATCAGCATCCAATGCCTCTTTGAGCGCGGGATCCTTTGCGATCTCTTCGCTGACATGCTGAACCTGGCCGGATTCCTCAATGATTTCCCGCGCCACCGTGTCATAAACCAATCGCACTTTGCCCAACCAGATCCCGAAGTAGCCGGCCTGCGAATACAGAATGCCATTTACGTACGATTGATCCACTGGCTGGTGACTGTGTCCGCCTAAGATCACATCAAACTCGGGGAAATGTCGGGCAATACGATTGATTTGATTTGCCGGGCTATCGCCAAACGGCCGATATCCTTGATGAGCGAGCAAGATCATAATATCGGGACGCTCTGCACGCACCGCGGGCATAATGCTGCGCAAGGCCGTGACGGAGTCTTCGATAATGACATCGCCGAGAAGGTGTGGACGACTCCAGGTTGGGATCGCATCCGTCGTTAGTCCAACCAGCGCGATTCGAACACCATCTACCTGGCGGATGACATAGGGCTGAACACGCGACAGCGGATTGGAGGCACCAGGACGGACACCGATGTTGGCTCCAAGAACCGGAACTGAAGAATCATTAATGGCCGTCGATAGCGTTCGGAGCCCCCAATCAAACTCATGGTTCCCGACCACCCAGGCATCGTATCCAAGCCACTCTAAAGCTCGGTTCATAATCAAACCACGTGAAAGATAACTCTCAATCGCGCCCTGATATAAGTCACCGATATCGACCAACAGCACGTTCGGATATTTTTCGCGCCATTCTTTGATCAACGTAGCGCAGCGCAGCAGGCCGCCAATGTTTTCATTGCCGTCATAGTCGCGAGCCGACAACACATGACCATGCAAGTCCGTTGTATGAATGATCACAATGGGAACATGACGGGCCGCGACGATCGAGGTTGCAACGCATAGGCACAACATCAGTGCCAAGCACACGTACTTAAGCGCCACGGATCTCATACAGCCACTCATCCTCCCGAAAACGTTGGAAGCAAAGGCCGCTCTCGATCAGGACGCGATCTTGAGGCTCTTATCGGTCATTCCCAAGGCAGCGTGGTGCCCTGTCACAGCGGCTTTATCAATTCGGTATTTTGTGATGTCACCTTTGTGAGGAATATCGTACATGACATCAAGCATGATGTGCTCGAGAATGGCGCGCAGGCCACGAGCGCCGGTGCCCTTCTGTTGGGCAATGTGCGCAATTTCCCGCAAGGCGGATGGCGTGAAAGATAAATCGACTCCCTCCATCGCCAGCAGCTTGGTGTATTGGCGGACCATCGAGTTCTTGGGCTCCGTCAAAATACGCACCAAATCATCCTCGGTCAGTTCATCTAATTTACAAACGACCGGCAACCGCCCAACAAATTCAGGGATCAGACCAAAACGCAGCAAGTCTTCCGTCTCGGCGCGCAGGTGCGGCGCTTCTCCGGCAGCTTGGGGTTGACCACCAAAACCCAGTGTGCCTTTTCCGCGCCGCCGCTTTATGAGTTCATCGATACCCACAAAAGCACCACCGCAAATGAACAAGATGTGTTCGGTATTCAGCTTGATATATTCCTGCTGCGGATGTTTGCGACCGCCTTGAGGAGGAATACTGGCCACGGTCCCTTCCAAAATCTTCAACAGCGCCTGTTGAACGCCCTCGCCAGAAACATCGCGGGTGATCGACACGTTTTCCGTTTTACGGCCGATCTTATCTATTTCATCGATGTAAATAATGCCGCGTTCAGCCCGTTCCACATTGAAATCGGCTGACTGCAACAAGCGCAGCAAAATATTTTCGACGTCTTCACCCACATAGCCCGCTTCAGTCAAGGTGGTGGCATCCGAGATGCTGAATGGGACATCCAGAATACGGGCGAGAGTTTTGGCAAGTAGTGTTTTGCCGGAGCCCGTCGGCCCAATCATCATGATGTTACTTTTTTCGAGCTCTACATCGGCATGCGGATCATCTTCGCGCACCACCCCATCCAAACGATTTTTCAGCCGCTTGTAGTGATTATGAACGGCAACAGAAAAGACCTTTTTGGCGTGGTCCTGACCGATGATGTATTCATCCAGACGATCTTTCAGCTCATGCGGCTTTGGCACCTCGAGTTTCGATTGGCGCTTCTTATCTTTGCGAGGCTGATCCTTGGAGATCAGCGACTGACAAAGGTCAACGCATTGATCGCAGATCCACACATTGGGACCGGCAATCAACCGTTCAACTTCGCTTTGCATTTTCCCGCAAAACGAACACTTTGGTACTCCTGTTCGCGCCACCCGTAGCCTCTTTTCTAGTCGTTCTTCTTATCCGTCTTCTTGCTCTGGCTCACCACTTCATCCACTAAACCATACGTTTTTGCTTCTGAGGCGCTCATGAAGAAATCGCGCTCAGTGTCGCGAGCGATATCGTCAATCGATTTGCCGGTATGGGATGCCAGAATACCATTCAAGGTGTCCCGCAAGCGCAGAATCTCCTTGGCTTGAATGCTGATATCCGACGCTTGCCCTTGCACGCCGCCCCACGGCTGATGGATCATGATGCGGGCGTTGGGCAACGCATAGCGCTTGCCTGCTGCGCCGGCAGCCAGTAGCACAGCCCCCATACTCGCCGCTTGTCCTACGCAATACGTGGTGACATCGCACTTTAAGAACTGCATGGTATCGTAAATGGCCAATCCGGCGGTGACAGAGCCACCCGGAGAATTCACGTAGAGGTTAATGTCCTTGGCGGCGTCTTCGCCCTGCAAAAAGAGCATTTGTGCAATAATGAGATTCGCTACATCGTCGTTAATCGGTGTGCCGATAAAGATGATGCGCTCCTTCAGCAAGCGCGAATAAATATCGAAGGCCCGCTCGCCGCGGCTGGTTTGCTCAACCACCATCGGCACTAACATTTGATTTTGTTCCGTCATCAAAACTCCTTAAGATTTTTTGGCTTCGGCAATGTCCGCTTGCTCTAGCAAGAAGTCAACCGTCTGAGAGCGCCGAAGTTCGGCTTCTACTTCATCCAAAGCATCCCGCTTCTTCAGCTCCTCGCGCAACGCCTTGGGCTTCATGCCGTAACCCGCAGCTAATCGATTCAAGTGCTCCTCAAACTGATGCTTACTGACCTCTATATTTTCTTTTTCAGCGACCCGATCCAGCAGAAACTGGGCCTTGACCCGACTCTCCGCATTTCGGTTCGCCATGCTGAGGATCTCGTCTTTTTGCTCCATCAGCTTGGACTCGCTCACGCCACGTTGAGAGTTATCGCGAATTACGCTCTGGATAATCTGTTGCGTCTCACGTGAAACAGCGGTTTGCGGCAAGTCTATGTCCAAATCCTTGATCAACGCGTCGATGACTTCGTTACGCAGACGCTGGGTTTCACGCTGCGATGCCGACTGCTCCAAATCCTCGCGGATGCGAGCTCGCAATTCGGCTTCATCCTTCACACCAAGCCGCTGATAAAAGGACTCATCGAGATCCGGCACCTTACGCTCCCGAATCCCCTTCACCGTCGCGAAGTAAGTCGCCTTCTTACCGGCCAAAGGTTTTGCACCAAAGTCGTCCGCAAAATCCACTTGAATATCGCGCTTTTCGCCAATCGACAAACCAACTAAGCCATCCTCAAATTCCGGCAAAAAGGCATTCTCATCAGCTCGCACCCAGAAATCTTCTCGCTTGCCCAGCCCTTTCGTCTCCTCGGCAATGTCGTCAATCGGGGTACCCTCGCAAATACCTTCATAATCGATTTGTACCAAGTCGCCCTTTTGAACCGGGCGCCCCTCAACTTCATCAAATGAAGCAAATTGTTCGGCGATGTTGGCGATCGCCTCATCAACCTGCTCATCGGTAGGCTCAACCGACTCGCGGGTCAGCTTAATGCCCTTGTATTCCGGCAGGTCAAATTCGGGCGCAACTTCCACCGTGATCGAGAAGATCATTGGCTGATTCGCCGCTACCGTTGGCTCCTCGAGATCAAGCACTTGCACCACGTTCAAGCCGTGTTCCTTGATCGCTGCTTGATACCCCTCCGGGATCAAACGATCCTTCACATCACCCAAAATGTCTTTCGAGTATTGTTTTTCAACAATTTTGACTGGCGCTTTGCCCGGTCGGAATCCCTTGATTTTAGCCAGTTTAGCATATTGGGCGAGCGTCGCTTGATAGTCTTGATCCACGCGCTCAGCCGGCCACTCAATCTTCAGTTTCTTGCGACAGGTACCTGCCTCTTCAATCACCACATTCATCTCTGTCCCTTCGAATGAACCCGTCATCAGCGAAAACAGACGGGATATTGCGTAAAAGCGCGTAACGATAGTCTGGCAGCCCCATCAGGTCAAGATCGGGATATGAGGGGAGACGGGATACGCGATTCAGGATTCGGGACTCGCCGTCTTGGACTTTGTCGTGGATCCCACCAGAGTCACTCCGTTGAGGTATTCGCTCGAAAGGCCGAGCGGGTGCTGGCGTTCCGGGGGTGCCTGCAAAGATCCGTGTCCATCCGTGCTTACTTTTCTTTGGTTGCGGCTATGCCGCGCTGTGTAATTCGTAGTTAGCCCGAATCTCGAATCTTGGATCGCGTTTCGCGAGGCTGCTACGGCTCAACGCTGGGTGATGACGCGCGGAGACGATAATATCGAGGACCGGGCATTTCTCCGACAACAAAGGGCATCTCTCGCTCTTGCCATGGCATCCGCTCAATCGACGTCGTGTCCGCTTCACTCCAATCAGGCAACGTCAAGGACGTGCTTTCCTCCAAGTCATATTGCCATCCGTGCAAAGCGGTGAAGCGCACTGACCAGTCAGGCGTGGTCGCTGCTTTCATCAGCTCCATATGCAACGGCTGATCTTCGTAGGCCAGCAGGTTGGCCTCATCCAAAAGATTGAACAGGTAGCGCGCAGCCGCCGGATAGCGGCCACGCCAAGCCGCCTCATTGTGACCTGTGCCGCACTCGATCACGGTCCACATATCCGCATTCTGCGAGTATCCGTCGGCGAGCAGCTGATTATACACATCCCATATAGGCCAAACGGAAGTGCCCTCCCCGGTCCCGGCATCCATATAGATGCGGACACCCAAGGTATCGATCGTGCCCAGCCGGGTGACAAAGTTTGTCGCGGTCCAGAACGACGATGACATGGCGCCGATCAAACCAAATTCGTCACCCGCCTCCAGTCCGACGTATGCCGAAACCAGACCGCCCATGGACGACCCCATCAGCCCCGTGTTGGCTGGATCGGTCAGCGTTCGAAAGGTGCTGTCGACATAGGCACGCGCATCGTTGATCAGGTATTGATAGTAAAGGTCAGCCTTGCCGGCGCTACCCACGGCAACATCGCCCGGCGGACAATATTCCGCCAGACGATCATTCGTATTGTCGATCGCAACCAGGATCACTTCCCGCATACGCCCCTGACTGACCTCACGAATCGTACTGACCTCCGTATCCCAGCTCCCAATACCACCCGGCGCATAGACATTCTGGCCGTCATGCAGATAGAGCACGGGATACCGCTTCCAGGTGTTTTCCTCGTAGCCGCGCGGCAAGAGCACACGGACGCGGCGGCCTTGAATATTCGCGACCGTCGAGTTCACCTGATTGGTGATGAACTGTGGCGCACTGAGACTGGCTGGGGGCTGGTAATTGAAAATGTGGCCATCCTGCAGAAAGATATGGTCGAGTGGCGTGAAGTAGTTGTCATCGCCATAGCCCGGATACGGCGCGTTATCCCAATACTCTTGGCCGTCCAAATAGCCATTCGGGACAAACTCGATCGGCTCGCCCGCTGTGCCGATTCCCGATAAGCGGTAAAGATACTCTTCCGGCGAACGGCCCGGCCCCACTTGCTCCATGGCCACATTCACAAAATTGGTGCCCCAAAGATAAAGAATCGAGGCATTGGTCCAGGAGCTATGATAATAGATCGTCTTGCCCTCGTAAGGTGCCGGTGGCTGTGCAGGCACCGTGAGGGTCAGGTTCGGCCCAGACTGCCAGGACGCATTACCAC
>SLCI01000202.1 GCA_007125875.1 Kiritimatiellia bacterium
GGTCCTCGTCCCCTCCCGTCAGTGCAGCATTCGATGCGAATCCGGAATCGCCAATCACGATCAGTCGCGTGGAGCGGATCTGCACATCGATTCCCGGTACTGGCCCACGTTCAACGGCGACAGCCAAGGGAATCGGTCCAGGACGATCGATGCCGGGATCAAAGCGCACAGGCACTTGATCCGGATTCGTTTCCGCCCACGATGAGGCGGAACTCTGAGCCAAAATTGAAACATGCGGCTTGTCTGCTTGATCCGCCGCCGGCCGCTCGGTCTCATTAACAGGGAAAACAGAGCGCGGGTTGTAAAAGACCGTCGTCAAACCGCGCACACCGGCTGTAATTGGATGTAGCCCATAGTCCGTTACGAAAATCTCGCGACCGGTGAAGGAACGGCCCGGATCCATAATGATGTCATCGCCCAACACGACTCCCCAACGCCGCAGCAACGGCTCCAGCCCGGTACGGGTCATAGAATCGATCAGCAACATCACGCGGCCACTGCGCTCAAGATAGTCATTGATGAGGTCCAACTCCGGCTGAGATAAACGTCGAGTCGGGCCGGCGATGACCAATGCCGCCGCATCCTCGGGTAGGCCATTCGCATCCGACAACAGCAGTGTGTCGACCTCGATATTATTGATCCGCATTCTGTGCGCGATGTCGGAGTAGCCGACAAAGCGATCAAAGTTATCAATACGACGCTGACCATGTCCGGCCAGGAAGTAAACCCGCGGTAACTCGGTCTGCGTAATATAGTGGATCGCCGATGAAAACGCCTGCTCGCCCCGGAAACGCGCACGGGCAGGCCCACGACCTTCGCGCATGCCGGTGAAGTCGAACTCCATAATATCCATGGTCGTCAACGTGCGACTGCGACCATAATAATTGAAAATCACTACGTTGGGTTGCTCGACGCCAAACCGGCGCGCCAACTCTTCGGCGCGACCGAGATTGCGATCAGGATCAACGTATTCAACGCGCAGCATGGGTGCGCGGTATTGGTATTCTCGCAGCAAGTTGTCGATGTCATGGAAAAGCGCATCGCCGCGCTCAAAAAAGACAATCACTTCGATCGGTTCGGTGAGTTCCTGCAGCAGCGATTCCGTTTGAGGCGACAATCGATACAGCCGTTGCGCGCTGATATCTGTCCGAAAGTAGAAATGCGCTGACAGTAGGTTCAACAGCAGAACAAGTACGAGCGAAAGTACGACGGTGATCATCACATTCACCCGCACCAACGCGCGCCAACGACCGCGTCGCCGTACACTCGTTTCTGCTCTATGCTCTGCGTCCATCTGTTCTTCCATCAAGCCCGCCATTTACGGGATTCCAAAACCTTTGTGGTGATAAACAAAAACCAAGCCGTCCCTGAAATGTAGAAGACGACCGGACGCGTATCGAGTACGCCACGAGAAAACTCCATCATATGCACCACGGAAGAGGTATAGCGCCCGATCTCCTGCCAGCTGGCGCCGCGCGCGTAATACGGCACAAAGCCCCAGAAAAACAGGCTACAGAGCACCACAAAAGTGATCACGGCAGCCACCGCCTGGTTCCGCGTTAACGAGGAGGCCAGCAATCCGACCGAAAGATAAAAGGCTCCGATCAACAGGATGCCGATATAGCTTGAGATCATCGACGTGTAATCCAACGGCGCACCAGCAGGGCTAACCTGTGCCAGCAAAATGGCATAGGCCATGGTGGGTAACCACAAGACGGCAAAGAATCCTAGTCCGCCGCAAAATTTAGCCAGCACCACCTGCAGATCTGTTAGCGGCGCCGTCATGAGGCTCTCAATCGTACCGTTATGCTTTTCTTCGGCGAATTGGCGCATCGTGATCGTTGGGATTGCCATCAACATAGCGAGCCAAAAGAATAAACTTTCGCCCAACAACTGGCGCATCACACTGCCGGACTGCGAGCCCTCCGCGAGCAGACTGATCAACATGCTGAAGCTCAGCCCCATCAGGACCAGAAATAAAACAAAAATTACGTAGGCGACAGGGGACAGGAAGAAACTCATCCATTCCCGGCGCATTAGGGTCAGGAACACTCTCATGATCAATCGCCCTCCCGCGCAATGGGCGCCTGCGTGAGACCGATATACACATCTTCAAGCGAGCGATTTTCGAGCGATAGATCGCGCAGCACCCAACCTCTGCGCACGATTAACTCAAAGATATTCGGGCGTAAATCTACTTCGCGCGCAGTCTCAATCAGTCCGTGAATCCATGAACCGTCCTCACACAAGTCGGCGCGATGAACATGCGGCAGGACCGTCATCGCCTTGCGCACCTCGTCCAGCGGCCCCTTCACCTCGATACGAATACGATTGCCACCGCCCAAGGTCGACTTCAAATTCTCCGGTGTATCGGAGGCAACGATGTGGCCTTTATTGATGATCAATAGGCGTTTACACGTCAGCTCGGCCTCCGGCAGAATATGGGTACACAACAAAATCGTATGGCGACTCGCAAGCTGCTTGATGAGTTCACGAATCTGGCGATTTTGGTTGGGGTCCAGCCCCAATGTGGGCTCATCAAGAATTAAGAGCTCGGGATCATGCACCAGCACATCCGCCAACCCCACGCGTTGCCGATATCCACGCGACAAGTGACCGATCACCTCACGTCCCATTTGCTGTAGCCCACAGCGCTCTTTCACTTCGCCCAGCATCGATCGCAGGCGGCGCGACGGAAGCTGCTTGATGCGCGCTCGAAAGCGTAGATATTCGTCGACACGCATTTCAGGATAGAGCGGGACCGATTCCGGCAGGTAACCAATCCTGCGACGCACTTCCAGAGATTGTGTCAGGACATCGTACCCAGCCACTTTGACCTCGCCGGCGGTGGCGGACAGATATCCTGAAAGAATACGCATGGTGGTGGTCTTTCCTGCGCCATTGGGCCCTAAAAAGCCGACCACTTCGCCTCGCTCGACTTCAAAAGAAACGTCATCGACCGCCGCAAAACGCCCATATCGCTTGGTTAAATGTGCAACCGAAATCATGTTGATCGAACTTCGAAAGATACCTGGAGATCGAACTTTACCCCCATACGCGCAACGGGCTAATCTGACACAAAATAGATCGCCTGATCGCTACTTCTCACTATGAAGAACACCGCCCCAATCCGTCAAGCAATGCGCAGTGAAGCCTATGCGGCGGGGCCTCACTTCCCTTGCTTTGCGCGCGCTTCTCAGTACCGCCATCTGACCCAGTCAACAGCCGCTTGCGTGCACGAATCAGATCGGCGACGTCCTGCCTTCCCCTATTCGGAGCGGCATTTACACTGTGTATGGCATGATCCCGGACTGCGCCCGCCTGTATTGACGACGCGGCGTGGTGAATCCGTTACGGTGGAACATCCTGGCCTTTGGAACCATGAAGCCGGACCTGATTTTATCGGGGCCGTCTTGCTGATTGGCGAAAGTCGGCGTCGGGTAGTTGGTGATGTAGAAATACATATCCATCCGCAGGACTGGAAAGCGCATGGTCACGCTCAGGATCCAAGATTCGATGACGTGCGTTTTCACGTCACCTATTTCCCGGGTGATGACGATTCATTGAATACCGTGCCTAATGCCGAACAAATCGTTCTCAAAGATGCCTTAGCCGCCTTGCCCGGGTTTGCCTTCGAACAAATCGACACCACGGCCTATCCGTATGGCGCGCGGGCCGATACTCCGCCGTGTTCGACGGTGTTGGCCCTCTATCAACCCGACGAGCGCGAGCAGTTGTTGAAGGCTGCCGGCGAGGAGCGTCTTCGACGTAAAGCGGAACAGATGCAACGAAGCGTGCAGGAGTTTGGCGTTGACCAAGTCCTGTATGAGGAAGTTTTGACCGCTCTCGGCTACAAGCACAACAAGCGCGCCTGTCGTCATCTCGCTCGGCTGCTCCCGCATGCCACACTTCGAGAGCTAGCTGACGGTGATCCGATGAAGGGGTACGCGCTGTTATTGGGTATGGCGGGCTTGCTCCCGGACCCGTCATCCACGGCGTGGCCTCCTGAAACACAATCATGGCTGCGGCAGCTCTGGCAAATCTGGTGGCGACACGAACAAGCGCTACCCTCCGCCATGAACGAATCAGCCTGGCGTCTCGACAGCTTACGACCGACAAACCATCCGGTCCGACGACTTTGTGGGGCGGCACATCTCTTTTGCGCAGCTGAGCCGCTGATCCGGAAAGTCGAACGTTGCTGGGCGAATGATCCCGCGCGCTGGACCGCGAGCTGGCTGGAGCATTGCACATCGTGCGCAGACCCTTTCTGGTCAACGCGTCTTACATTGCGTGGCGAACAGCAAGCGAAGCCCGTCGCCTTGATCGGCAAAGCCCGCGCAACGGCTATTTTAGTGAATGTGTTACTCCCACTCGCAGCTGGACACGCCCAGTATAGCGCGAAAGTCTTAACCGCGCTGGACCACTTGCCGCAAGAAGCAGAGAATGCGCTGGTCAAACAGACCGCGTATTACCTTTTCGGGCGCGATCATAGCCCGTCCCTGTATCGCGACACACTGGCCCGGCAAGGATTGCTGCAGATCTTTCATGATTTTTGCATGAGTGATCGATCACGCTGTGCATCGTGCACCTTTCCGCAAACGCTCCAACGCCATTTGGAACAACGCTGAGCGGGATCAACCGTTGAATTCGGAATCGCCGAAGGCGAGGATCGGATAAAAAAGGAAGGGCAAGAGCAACAGGCCGAATCCGAATAGCACGCCGTGTCCGAAATTACGCGATAGCCGCATCACCATAACAATGGACACGACAAAATTGACCAGCGGGACCAAGAGCAATAAGAAATACCACATCGACAGACTCGCCATCCTCAGGTACACGAGCACGTTGTAGATAGGAATGAGACTGGCCCAGCCAGCCTCGCCGGCCTTTTCATACACGATCCACATCACAATGATGTAGAACAGCATAATAGCCATTGATAGGCCGAACACCGCGTAGGGTACCCAAGCAGGAAGCCCCAGCTCTTCCCAATCGATTTCGAACGTATCCATGCTGTGCATCAGACCTTCCCAGTCCACCGATTCCATTTGCTCTGCAAGGGCGTCCCAATCGACCGTATCGAGGGCCTCCGCAATGCGCGGATCGGCCGAATCTAAAACGGCAGGGCGCGTTGATCGTAATGGGGCTTGCGACACAACGGCGACGACAGCACCGTCTTCGAGGGCGACTTCGCGGTTACGATCATAAAAAAGGATTTCCAGTTGATCGCGCTGCACGACGGCACGTGGTTCGCCCCATTGATCGATCACGTCTTGACGCGACATTCCCTCAGTAACCGTTGCAGAAACTGGCTCGGCTAACCCGAGCAGCATCACGCCTAGCAACCCCATAACATACATCGACCGCATTATGCTCATGAGGAAAGATTGCGGGGGATCGCCCTGCTCCGTCAAGCCTTGCTTACGGATCGGCGATTACGATTTCGGCGGCACCGTTCACTGCAGTAGACCACCTCATCCCATATTTTGGCCCACTTCTTGCGCCACTGAAAAGGGCGCTCACAGACGGGGCATACTTTGGTCGGTCGTTCGGAGGACTTCATAGGTGAACAGTGATCAGTTCGTTCCATGCCAAACGGAATGCAGGGTCTAGACCTTCGCGGACAGCGATGGTCGCCATGACTTTCGGGACATACATACGTGTTTCCGCCGGAAGATACGGCGCGATCTGCTCAAAGCTATCCGCATTGTGTCGACGCAACAGTCCAGACACGCGGCCTTGCCCACCATTGTACGCCGCAAGCGCCAATTCCCATGAATTGAAGCGACGATGTAATTGGCGTAAGTAGCGCGCCGCCGCTCGCGCATTAAGCTCAGGATCAAGTCGTTGATCGGTCGGCGAAACACTCATACCAAGTGACTCTGCCGTTGCCGGCATAAACTGGAACAGGCCAACGGCGCCCACTGGACTGCGGGCCGCAGGGTTGAACGTTGACTCCACCTCAGCGACCCACACCAATTCGGTCGGCACACCTTCTTCAGTAAAGATGGCTCTGAGGCGAGGCAAAAGCGTCTGTGCGCGAGCAGGTACTGGCCGACCAGACATTTCTTCTATCCATCGCTCACGGTTGCTAACGGCATCATGCATGGCCTGCTGATCACGTGGAGTGACAGCAACTCGCGCTGGTGGCCGAGGTGGCGGAGTGCGGATCTGAGGCTCTTGATTAACCGGCTGCCGGCGGACAATCGCCGGTTCCGGGCCATGCTGCTCGACGGCATGTTCTGCCATCCGCGCATAATCGAGTCGCTGCTGCAGCCAGGCGGCATAAGGCGCGGTTTCCTCGAAGTCATCCAGCCACGCGGCAGCGGCCTCCAGTTCGGGCCGCATCCACGCTAAATCATACAACGAATCAGAAAGTAGTGCGGCATCCATCTGGCGCCATAGTCCGCCCCACTGCTGTGCGGGAATTAACTCGAACTCCTCCTGAATTTCTGGCGGCACATACGTCTCCCACAGCTGCTGGCCGACATCTTGAATCCGATTCCAATCGATCAACCAATCCGCACGCGCGGGCGCAATAGCCATCAACCAGACAATAAACAGCAAGCAGAAAGGTCGGACGGATAGATGAAACTTATACCAGTTTCCAATACTTCTCAGTCTATTCCCCGAGGACGGGGCGGAGCCCGTTCCTCCAGAATGCTTCTGCAGTAATAGGTATTGCTTAGCGTGTACCGGAGGGGCAACCTCTGGCGGCTGTCTCAAAACCCGGCTCGTGTTGCCGCGAGATACCTCGTCCCATTTCAAATCATTTAAGTCTCGTCCCAATTTGGTAGGGCGAATCCTCTGGATGAGCCGTGAGTATGATCCGA
>SLCI01000146.1 GCA_007125875.1 Kiritimatiellia bacterium
CAAACTCTTCGCCGTCGGCATTGGTTGTCTCGTAGGCGCCATCGGTGAAGAAGATGAACGAATCGCGATCTTTCAATCGTACCGAGGCGGCCGAATAACGTTCGTTCGGAATCACACCGAGCGCACCGCCGTGAGGCGGGGGCACTTGTAGTCGCATGAGGTCGGCTTGATTGCGGCTGATGTAAAAGGGGGCTGGATGCCCTGCCGTTGTAAACGTCGCGACCCGCGCTGTGGTGTCCGGCACAAAATAGAAAGCCGATGCGAATAGCGGTTGTGGGAAGGTTTCCATGATTTCGCACAGTTGCCGGTTCACTTCCGTGATGTAGTGACGTGCGTTGCGTCCCTGACTACGCAAGTCGCGCAGCAATGTGCGCAAAATCGTCGCAATCATTGCGCTGCGGGCACCATGCCCCATTACGTCTGCCACGAATACGCCCACGGCATCCGGTGCAAGCGGGATGAGGTCAAAGAAATCGCCGCCCAAAACCAATGCGGCCTGATAGCGATGGTAAAACTCCAGCCGCAAACGTCCCTCGACATGGGTGAGCGGCACTTTGGGATAGGGCCGGTCAAGATAGGCCACTTGAAACTCTCGTGCCAGTTCCAGGTCCGCTTCAAGCTCGCCACGTGGGACGGTCTTTATGATGGACGACTCCTGTTGCGCTTGATCCAGCCAGCTTTCCAGGGAGGAAATGAGCGTCTTCTCGTCGAGGCCGCTGACATCTTTTCCTGCAAGGGCCTGAGACAGCACCCAGTCGCCCGCGACTTGAACAGGGTCGATCTTATCCGACGCGGATTTGCGCGCCGAGGCATTCCGTGAACGTGTAAATTTCATTACTATTACTATAACGGCTTAAACTAATTCTAACAGCCCCGAATATATATTCCTCTGGTATCTGCATGGCGCGCAGAACATGCGACGCTTCGGTTGCGCCCGACGCACATGCGCTACCCGCTGAGACGCAAATGTTGTCCATATCGAGCCGAGCGATAGTTACCTCAGAAGGGTGGTCCGCCATCGTCAACATCGTCGTGTTCGGCAATCGTTCGCTCTCCTGGCCGATTATTCTTATTTCTGCGGGCAATTGGGCGAGTTGTTTTTCCAGTTCATCCCGTAGCGGGCGAATGGTCTGGACCATCGTCTCAAGGCCTGACGGCACGAGGCTGGCTGCGCTGCCCATACCGACGATGCCGGCGACATTCTCTGTCCCTGCGCGCCGTCCATATTCCTGGTCGCCGCCCGAAATCATTGCCGTGACTGGGGCATCTGCTGCCGCGATCAGTGCGCCAACTCCTTTGGGGCCGTGAAATTTGTGCGCAGAAATAGAGACGTAGGTTGGGCCGGGCGATTCCATCCGAAACGGGATCTTGCCGATCGCTTGGGTGGCATCGCAGTGAAAGGGCACGTCAAGCGCGGCCGCGGCCTCGGCGTATCGATGAATCGGGAAACGGACGCCGGTTTCGTTGTTTGCTGCCATCAGGGATACGCAGGTGGTATCGCGGGATAGTTGGGCACTAAATTCATCCCAATCCAACTGTCCTGCCGCGTCCACGTGTAGCTTGGTTATACGGTAACCGGCTGCTGCGTAA
Source organism: Kiritimatiellia bacterium (assembly GCA_007125875.1). Lineage (GTDB taxonomy): Bacteria > Verrucomicrobiota > Kiritimatiellia > SLAD01 > SLAD01 > SLAD01. The sequence goes on from SLCI01000146.1 coordinate 1,591, forward strand.
CCCTCCATTGCAGCCAGTGTGGCCGCGTGTTCGACGCTGCTGGTGATGATGTGGCGGGTGTCTGGCCGCGCGGAGCAGGCGGAATGCAGTGCGAGATGAATGGCTTCGGAGCCGCCACTGGTGAAAATGACGTGGCTTGGCTCACACGCCATAAGTGCGGCCACCTGTTCGCGTGCTTGGGCAAGGGCGAGGGCCGAGCGTCGCGCGAATGTGTAGGGACTCGAGGGGTTCGCGTAGCATTCATCTAAAAACGGCAACATCGCGTCGCGTACGGCTGGGGCCATTCGCGTAGTGGCGTTGTTGTCCAAATAGATCATGGAGACCCGTGGTGGATCAGGAATCGGCAGGTGTTTGCAGCAGGCGATCAATCAGCACGAAAGCCAGCGCGGCCCGCTCATTGCGCGAGAACGATTCCTCTAACTTTTCCATCTCCATTCGAATGCGTGGGCCCGATACGGGATCATCAAAGGCGAGTTGGTGAGCCGATTTGATCTGCGCTTCGTTAAAGCAGTAGACCGACTTGCCGCCGGTCAAATCTATGGGTTTCATCGCCATGGTTTAGCCCGAGAAGCTGGCTCCACATCCACAAGACTTGATGCCCGAAGGCGAGAGAAAGCGGAAACCGGATTTAATTAAATCGTCTGAGTAGTCGATTTTCAATCCGTCCAGAAACATAGCGCTACCGCCGTCTGCGATAATCCGCACGTCATTATCCTGATAAAGCACCTCATCAGCGTCGCGCATTTCGGTGTCCAGCGCTGCACTGTACGTCATGCCGGAACAGCCGCCGGGCACGATGTCGATACGCAGGAAATGGTCACCCCCGATATCCAGTTTAACGAGTTCGGTCTTAGCTTTTTCAGTAATTTCGATCTGCATGGTATCTTCCCATGGGTTACATAGATTCCATTAGAGCGGAATAAGGTAGGCGCGCAGCCCTTTTTTGTCAATGGAGCGAATCAAGCGATGTGAGTCGAACCGCTTCCCTCTGCAGACGCTCGAGTGATCACTCGCTGCGGAGGCGCACGGAGAGAGCCATCGCGCGATCCCGATCATCCTCCGGCAGTAACGAGATCACCGCCATCACATCATCCAGCAGCATTAAAGCATCCTGTGGCATATTCATGCGGTAATACAGCTCAACGAGATTAAGTTGGATCAGCGGATTGTCCGGTTGCAACTGAATGGCCTGGTGCAGGGCCTCGCTGGCGTCGTCGATGCGGTCCTTGTTGAGGAGTATCACGCCGTAGGTGGACCAGACGTTGGCGTTGCGCGGACTGAGTTCCAATGCGCGCTGGATGAGGGGATACGCCTCGTCCGTGGCACCCCGGTGTTGAAGCAGCCATGCGAGATCATTCAGCGCCTCGGGCAATTCTTGTCGTTGTAGACTGCGTCGCATGGAGACTTCAGCGAGCGCGAAGTCGCGTCGAGACACTTGCAGGGTACCTAAAATGTAGTTCCCCAGCGGATTGCCCGGGTCGACGCTGAGTAATCTTTCAACATTACGCGTGGCGGAGTCTTGATTGCCTTCCATCACATCGAGGCGTAGCGACATCTCCAGCGCCGCAACGTTTGAGGGACGCTGTCGGAGGATGCGCGTGAGTGTTTCGCGCGCTGCTGGCAGATAACCCAGGTTGAGCTGCGCTTGCGCCATGACCTGAAGTAGATCGGGTGACTCATCGCCTAGTCGTTGCAATTGAGCCAGGGAGGCGGTGAGCAGTTCCTCTTGGCCTTCCTGTTGTGCCAGCAGAATGAGCATGCCCCAAGAGCGACCATCCTCCTGATGCGTGCGGAGATGATCGCGCAGCAAGCGCAAGGCGTCCATGTTGCGGTTTTCAAGGATTTTGAGTGTGGCGCGTTCCGGCACGAGCCGTTCGGGCAGGATGCGGCGACCACTGAGATCCTCCCAATAGCCGCGCGCAGCGACCACATCGCCTCGCACGAGCGAGGAGCGGAACAGCGCGGCTAGCGCCTCGATATCATCCGGATTTTCTTCCAGCAACTGGCGATACACGGCTTCGCCTTCGTCGGCCCGATCGCCGCGCACATAGAGGGAGCCCAACAAGTGTTGCAAACGTGGATTCACACCCACAATGCCGATCGCGCGCTCGACATCCTGAACCGCGGAACGTAATCGACCGGATAGCGCCCAGGACAGTCCTTGCTGCACATAGGCTTGTGGATCTCGCACATAACCGTAGTTCGCCGAGAGTGCCCAGAGATTAATGCGGCCTTCGCGCCGTGCAATAAAATCATCGAACGCTTCGTTCAGCTCGTCGGCTTCCGGGCGCTCCGTCCGAATCGCGAGGCTGAGTTGGTTCATGCGAGCACTAATATTGTCCCGGTCGAGTTGTATGGCCGTGGTGTAGCTTTCGTAGGCTTCGTCTAAAAAGCCGCTGTCCTCCAGAAAAACACCTGCATTATTCGCGACTTTGCTGGCATGTGCGCGCAGCCAGCGATGATAGATTCCGCTGGGATGCTCGTCCGCCAAAGAGGGCTTATCCAGCAACGCTTCCCAAAAGGCGCGGTGTCGGGCCATGTACTGCTCTGCATCCGGCGGCTCCGCGGTGCGTTGCCCACCAAAGAGCGTGACTTCGGGGACTGGATAGAACCCCGCGTCGACCCAGATTTCGGGCGAGCTCAGGATGGCAAGGCGTTGTTCGATGTCGGGATCGGTCTCAAGCCACTCGCTCAGTAGCGGTCCCAAGCCCAGTTGCGCCAAGCCTTGCAGCCGTGGATCACCCATCTGGGCCGCCATATAGAGGCGATACGGGCGAATGCCGGAAAGGCGTGGATTCAATATAGTAATGCTTTTCCCTTGCTGAGCGGCCGCCACATAAATATTGGCGTCCAGCAAGCCGTTACTCAGTAGCCAGTCGCGCTCGCCCATGCTTTCGACAATCGCTTCGGCCATTAGGATTGGGGCGGCTGAACCACGGCCGTCTGCACGCGGCATGTTTAATACGGCGGCCACGACGAGCGTCAGCAGTATCGCCACCGACCAGACGGTTTTGACGGGCTTCAGCCATTTTGCGGCATCGCGTCCGCGTGTCAGATTGGCGGCCATCACATACCAGTACCCCGCGATGTAGCCGAACCAGATGGCCGAGACTAGGTACGGGAAGACGAGCTGAGTTCCATCAGCAATCACCGTTAACGGTGAAGGCGTGATGTTGAAGAGCAAAATGACGCCGAGCACGGTGACGACCAAATGCAGCAAGAAGGACCCAATTCGGCTGGTACGATCGTTACTGGTTTTCTTGGCGAAGGCGACGACCACAAACCACGGCAGAATGTTGATGAGCAGAATCAACATCCAACCAACTTGTCTCACGGCCGATAGAGCCGTCCGACCTTGGTCTCGCATCAAGATCCAGAGGAGTTCAACGAAGTGATCGATTTCACGCCATTCATAAGCGGGCGATCCATAAAATCGCAGGGCGGCCGGGATAATCATGGCGAAACCAACCAAGGTCCATGCCGCAATCGTGAACAGCATCTTTGCAGACAGCATATCTCGCTGCCAAAGGCGGAAGAACAATGCGACCAAAAAGATGGGGCTCGCTAAAATGAACGCCGCAGACTGAACCATGCCAAGGCCGTAGAGAAAGGCGAAGGCATAAAGCGCGCGCCGACTTTTCCACGTCCAGACATTGAAGAACAGCCAGGTGCAGGAGAGAATGAACAGGGCTTCGAAGGTCAGGTAATGCGCGCGGGTCGCGACCGTCCAGAAAGGAATGGAGAAAGCGAAGAAGAGCGCTGCTGCGATGCCCGAAAGAAGTTGTGCCCGCGTTGCCGAGAATGAAGCGCGGCTTTCTTCCGGCGTTTTGTCGTGGGGGATCGAGCTGGTTAAGCGAAACAACAGTCCCACCGATAGTGCTGCGCACAAGGCACTGAATAGATTCAAGCTTAACGCGAGATTAGGCAGCGGCAAAAAAGCGAGTAGGCGAATCAGCACGCCCCAGACAGGTTGCAAGAGTGTATCAAAAGGATCGAGGCCCGTATGGTAGGCGATGAGGCCGGCAGACTCGCCCGGGTAGGCGCCTGGACTCAAGGTCAGGACATAAACGGCCAGCGCGATGAGGGCGATGACGGGCGCCACGATACGTTGCGACGAGAGTAGACGTGTGCTCATGTATAGATATGGGGGCTATTCGGTTTGTTTTGAGCAGACACAACCGTATCTGCTTGATGGAAAGCTAACAACATCCTGTGCGGAACGCAAGCCGTGCCCTGCATGTCGAGGCGATACGCCGTGGCCGAAGTAAGTCCCGCACAGGTTACGTTTTGCCTTCCGGTTTCGGGGTCTCGCGGGTTTGAAGGCTGACCTTCTGAAGCGAGATGCATTCCACTGGGCAGACCTCGGCACACGCGCCGCAGCGGATACACTCATTCTGATCGATGAACAGTAGATTGTAATCGCGCGAGGAGGTGGAGCGTTCATAACCGGTGATTCGTCCAGCTTCGTCGTGCTTTAAGGCGCTGACCTTGACGATGCAGTTTTCGACCGGCTTCACTTTTAGGCAGCGATCACAATAGATGCAAAGATCGTTGTCGATTTCGTATTTGTAGTGGCAGAGGTAACAACGTTGCGCTTCGGTGACGGCGGCCTCCTCGTCATAGCCGGTTTCCACTTCCGCGATTTGAGAGCGCTCTTCGAGAGGCAATGTCGGCATGGGCTGGCGGGGGATCTCGTCCATCTCGCGCGTGCGACCGGTTGCGGTCGCCTCTTCGATCACCACCACCTCTTGACGACGTTTATGGCCCATCAAAAAGGTATCGACGGCCTGTGCGCAAGATTTGGCGTGCCCGATCGCATCGATGAGCGACAACGCGCCGAGCGCGAAATCGCCTGCAATGAAGAGATGGCTGTCGCCGATCTGTGGCGATGAATGGGATCCGTCATACGCCGTTTTCAGTGATGTTGCGGCCGTCGTATTCTTCAGCCAACTGGTGTCGGGTTGCTGGCCGGTTGCCAGTAGCACCTGATCTGCCGGTACGGTAAATTCCGAATCAGGCAGCGGGATGGGTGTGCGCCGGCCCGATGCATCGGGTTCGCCTAACATGACCGTCGCGAAACGGACTTCGGTGACGGCCTCATCCGATCCCGCGAAAGCGATCGGCGCGGAGAGCGGATGAAAAGCGATGCCCTCGTTCTCCAGTTCTTCCAACTCGTGCGCTGAAATATACATTTCATTGACCGATCGGCGGTAATAGATGGCGACGGTCTC
>SLCI01000066.1 GCA_007125875.1 Kiritimatiellia bacterium
AGGTGAAGGCAGGCAAGACGCGCTCGCGAGAAATACCTAGCAATCGATCCAGTATTACGCGAATGGCCCGATTTCGAAGGCACGCGTTGAGTAATGGCGCAGCGACACCCGCACTCCATCGCCCCACTCGTCCGGGCGCGGCGAATAGACGAGAGCGCACCGGACGACGATGTTTTTGGTAGTGCTGATAAAGCAGCTCGGCCTTCATTTTCCCGACATCGACCTTGTTCGGACATTCGGTGGTGCAGCCCTTACAGGCTAAGCACAAATCGAAAACGTCTTGGACCTCCTGATCGCTAAGTCCGTCGGGACCCAGCTCACCGGATAATACCGCGCGCAGCACGTTGGCGCGACCGCGGGTCGAATGCAGTTCATCGCGTGTGGCCATGTAGGACGGACACATCAATCCTGACTTGATCTTGCGACATGCTCCAATGCCGGTGCACTGTTCCGTCGCTCCGAGCCAGCCGTTGGGATTTTTCCAACGGAACCCTGTCTCGACACTCAGCGGCTGCGCACGCGGATCAACCCGCAGATGCTGATCGCGGGACGGCACATCAACGATCTTGCCGGGATTCATCAAATGTGCGGGATCAAAGAGCTGTTTTACCTCGCGAAAGAGCTGATAAACGACCTCCCCAAAATAGGCGCGATTGTGGCCGCCACGAATGATGCCATCACCATGCTCCCCACTCCATGCACCGCCATAATACCGGACACGTTCAAAGACTGCGTCCTGAATTTGTTTCATTTGTGCCACGTCGGCTTTGTCGCGCAGATCGTGCATCGGCCGAATATGCAGAAGCCCTGCGCCCGCATGGGCAAACATGGAAACGGGCTGCTCGTGTTGGCGACAGATGGCTAACACATCATCGACATAGTCGGCCAGATGCTCGACAGGTACCGCCGCATCCTCGATATAAGGCGTCGGCTTACGCGCACCGGGCACCGTACTCATGAGCCCTAACGCACTCTCGCGCATTAACCAGATCTCGGAGACCGCGGCGGGTTCGTCGAATAGCGGCGCAGCGTAACAACCGTTAGTCGTGGAGAGCATGGAGGCCAGCGTAGATAATTTTTCTGAAACGACCTCCTCATCGCTATCCCGCACCTCGATCACGAATAGCGCCTCCGGCTGCTGTTCAATCATCCGACACGTATGTTTCGTGAGCGGATGTTCGCGAGCTTGTTTAAGAATGATGCCATCAAGCAACTCAACGGCCGATGGCCCCTGCTTTAGCAATTCAGGCACCGACTCCAGCGCGGCACGTAGCGAGGTGAAATGTGATAAACATAGGCCACTGTATTGCGGTACAGGCTCCAGGTTCAGTTTCGCTGAGAGCACCACACCTAAGGTCCCTTCCGCTCCGACCACCAGCTTGGCAAGATTGCGGTTGGAGTCAGCAAGCAACTTATCGAGTGGATAACCGCCGACATGGCGACTGACGTTCGGAAACCGCTGACGAATTTCATCGCCATAGGTTTTGAGCAAGACATCCATGCGTTCGCAAATGTTTCGTGCTGTGCCGTCGGTCATTTTTGCTGCGTCCGTTAGACGCACCACTTCGCCCGTTGCTAGTAAGAGATCGATTTCCAAAACATGGTCAATCGTCATACCGTACTGGATTGATCGCATACCGGCCGCGTTGGTTCCGATCATCCCACCGATATTCGCACGATTGCTGGTGGCGGGATCCGGTGCAAAGTGCAGGTGATGAGAAGCGAGTGCGCGATTCAATGTCGCTCGCGTGATGCCGGGCTCAACCCTCCCCCACCCTTCCTCAACATTCAGCTCGAGGATGCGATGGCAATGGGTGGACAGGTCGATCACCACTGCTTCACCGACCGTCTGACCGACCAAGCTCGTGCCGCCGCCGCGCGGCACGATCGGCCAGTCGTTTTCCGCGCAGCATTTTACGGCAGCAATCGCATCATCGCGGTCGAGTGGTTCAACGACTGCAATGGGTTGGATTTGATAAATGCTGGCGTCCGAGGCATAGGCGGATCGACTAACCGCGTCAGCTCGTACTTTCCCTTTCACCAAAGGCTGCAATGCGGACAGTGCGCGCGCTGATCGGGATAGTTGAGATTCCGACATATGTTAGGGCTCGACTAAATCTGATTCCTGTTGCTCAGCGTCCGCACTCTGCTCGGCAGCGATGGGTTCTGACTGCGCGAGTATACGCACCTGTTCGGCAAACTCGGGTTCGGGCTGAAAGAGCGGTTGCAACGAGGGCGAGAGTTTAATTTCGGGAACATCTGCGTAGGTGACGTACATGGCCGCATAACGGGAATGTTCGGCCAATAGGCGGGACGCTTCCTCCTGTGCCATTACATGCAAGGCCCGCGAGAATACGAAGGCATCGGTGGCAACGGGCCCCACAACCAGCACGGCCGCATCTCCGGTCGACGGCCAACCGGTACGCGGATCAATAATGCGTGAGGTACGCTGGTCGCCCACCATACCCCAATCCTCCGACCAGCCGGACCGAGCATATGCCGAAGCTTCTGTGAGCAGTAGCTGACCGAGTCGCGTATCGGGCTTTAAGGGGTGGTAAATCGGGAGTGCCCAATTCCGATCAGTGGACATGCGTCCTAGGGTACGTCCGAACGACGCTGCCTCAAACCAGAAATTGCGTCTGCCCTCACGACGCAATTGGACGACGGCAAGGTCGACCACATAAGGCTGAGCAAATTCGTTCAAGTCGAGCTGTGTGGCCTCATTCAATAGAAGCAAGGCATGCTCACCAATGTTTATTAGCTCGTGCCCGATTCCCAGTCGAGACGCACGCACTAAGGGCGCTGGCAAAGGCTCCGAGGGGTTGGAGTCAAAATGACGGGCCCAAACATGGCGGAGCGCAGCATCCGTCAAATCCCATGCGCCATCCGTATTTGCACTCAGCCGTTGTGCATAAAGAAGAATGCGACGCGTATCGCGCGAGATCGGGAAACGTGAGCGATGGCCAATTTGATTGGCGCGAGCAATCTCGCTGGTGGCGTCATAGATATCGATCAGAGACAACAAGCGTGCTTCGTGATCGCGCAGGGCACGTGTCGCCGCACGTAAATCCTCATCCGATTCATATTGTGCATGCACGCGAACCGACGCATTGATAACCTCCATATCGCGATAAATCGATTCAGGCGCGGGCGAACAAGCAGACCAAGCCATCAGCATGAGCAGCAGCACGCCGGAATTCATCATACTGTTCCATTGCTCGCTCACCAATCAGGTCTCCAACCTGTAGTAATAACCTTCGGTATAGATATGCTCTGGAGGAACGCCTTGTGCGATTAGCAAATCCTGAACATCATAAATCATTTCGTACGCACCACACAGGTAGTAGTGGACATCCGCCCCTTGAGGATTCCGCTCCAGCCAATCGGTCACGCGCCCACTATAGCACCCGGCTTCTTCTTCCTTGGAAAGGCAAGGTACGTAATTGAATGACTCAAACTCTGCGCGAAAGAAAAGATCGTCCGCCGAGCGCACACCATGCACAAGCGTCAGATCCACGTTGGGGTAGGTGCGCGCGTATGCCCGGCAAGGCGCAACACCGGTACCTGTGGCAATAAAACAGAGCGGCTGAGAGGGATCACGTACCACGAACTGGCCGTAAGGACCGGACAATTCGACTTCATCGCCCGTCCTTAGTTGGACCAGTTGAGGCGTCAAGACCCCGGAAGGGATCAACCGATACAAGATACTGAGGTGCTCATCCCTCTCGCCCGAAGCTATTGTGTAACTGCGATCTTCGGTCACATCGCGCCCATGCAAAGTGACCAATCGCCCGGCATCAAAGGCTAGGCCGCGCCGCTCGATCAGCAAATGATAGGCATCCGGGGCAATTTGCCGTTGCTCAACGACCCGATGACGGCCACGCTGCACTTCCAGTTCAGGCACTTCCGCTATTTTTGTAATATCCATGTTTCCAAACTCTTCCACTATGACGAACTGGCCAAACTCTGCGCTGACAAACGAGCTGAGTAAAGTTTTTCACATGCCACTTGTTTTTGCGAGCAAGCCTGATATATTCATATATCCGAAATTACAAATATAAATGGATTCCTCAATCGATCTTATTAAAGCGTTAGCTGATCCGGTGCGGTTACGCATCATTCGGGCGGTGTCTCAGGCCGAGCTGTCGGTAGCTGAGCTGGTGGAGGTATTGTCCCTGCCCCAATCAACGGTTAGTCGGCACCTAAAGCCATTACGCGACACACAGCTACTCGAGACCCGCCGCGAGGGCACGTCGATTTACTATCGGCGCGGGAGTGCTTTAGGGCAATCATTGACGGCTCGTTTTGTGGATGAACAGGCCAACCTAGTTGACGGCGGGCCATCGGATGAGCAATCCGTACGACGTATTTTGCAGGCGCGCAATCAGCGCAGCCGGGATTTTTTTGATCGAGTCGCCGGCCAGTACAGCGGCTTGACCGAACCGGGGGGCGGATGGCCTGCCCTCGCTACAGCATTGGCAGCAAGTTTTAGGGGACAGGAAGTCGCTGATCTGGGATCGGGCGAAGGAGCGCTGACGATGATTCTGGCTCGATACGCCGCGCGTGTCTCTGCCGTGGATACATCGCCCGAGATGTTGCGACATTTAAAACAGGAAGCGGAGGCCGCTGGATATGGCAAGCGAGTGCAGACCATACAAGGTGATCTGACTTCACTGCCGTTGGCGAATCAATCCGTTGATGCAGTTTTTATTAGTCAGGTTTTGCATCATGTCGCCGAACCACAAGTAGCGATTCGTGAGGCGGCGCGTATTCTGCGGCCGAAAGGTCTACTGATCGTGTTGGATTTGGATCGGCACGAGCAGGAATGGGTTCGAGAAGAATGGGCGGATCAATGGTTGGGGTTTAGCACGGACCAGATTGCCGACTGGATGAAGGCGGTTGGTCTCCGATGCCTGAACGGGGAGCGTTTAGCAGGTGCAACAGCAGATTTGGCGGTAATCTTGGTTACCGGAGAGAAGTATTAACTGAACGGAAAAGCAAACAGCAGAAAAAGGAGAAAGCAGATGGCGAAATCAGCAGCCGCAAAGAAGGCGAATGGGAAGCCCCATTTGACCGTAATTAGTAATGTAAACAAGGGTCGCAAAAAATTCAGCGACTTCGTTGTGAAAGATTTGTCAGAGGCCGCCTACGGTCGCAAGGAAATCGAGTTAGCCGAAGCCGAAATGCCGGGCCTCATGGCCTTGCGTAGTGAGTACGGCAAAGAAAAGCCACTCAAGGGTGCGCGCATCACGGGTTCCTTGCACATGACCATCCAGACGGCAGTGCTGATCCAGACGCTGGAAGAATTGGGTGCAAAAGTGCGCTGGGCCAGCTGTAACATCTTTTCAACCCAGGATCATGCAGCAGCAGCCATTGCGGCCAATGGCACCCCGGTCTTTGCCTACAAGGGCGAGTCCCTGGAAGAATACTGGGAATATACGGATCGCATTCTGGATTGGGGCAATGGCAAGGGGCCAAACGTCATTCTGGATGATGGTGGCGATGCAACATTGTTTGTTCATTTGGGCTACCAAGCGGAGAAAGATCCATCGGTTCTAGATCGCAAGCCGGGCAGCGAAGAAGAGAAGATTCTGCTCGCGCAGGTGAAGAAGGCAATCAAGCGCGATCCCGGCCGTTTCCATCGCATTGCGCCAGACATTCTGGGCGTGAGCGAGGAAACCACCACCGGCGTTCATCGTTTGTACAAGATGCATGAGGACGGCGAATTGCTGTTCCCGGCCATCAACGTTAACGATTCAGTCACCAAGTCGAAGTTCGACAACCTATACGGCTGTCGCCACTCGTTAGTCGACGCCATCATGCGCGCCACCGATGTGATGATCTCCGGTAAGGTCGCTGTGGTCGCCGGTTACGGCGATGTTGGCAAGGGCTCCGTGGAGTCACTCTTGGGGCAAGGTGCACGCGTAATCGTGACGGAAGTCGATCCGATTTGCGCCTTGCAAGCGGCAATGCACGGGTTGGAAGTGATGACCATGGATGAGGCGGCCAAGATTGGTGATATCTTCGTCACAACCACCGGCTGCTGTGATGTCATCACCGAGAAGCACATGCGGCAGATGAAGGATCTGGCGATCGTCTGCAACATTGGTCACTTCGACAGCGAGATTCAAATCGAGAAGATGAAGAAGTACAAGTGGGATGAGATCAAGCCACAGGTCCACAAGGTGACGATGCCCAACAAGAAGCGGCTGATCATTCTTGCTGAAGGTCGCTTGGTCAACTTGGGTTGCGCAACGGGGCATCCGAGCTTTGTGATGTCAAACAGCTTCACGAATCAGGTGATGGCACAGATCGAGCTGTTCAAGCACCATGATCGTTATCCGGTTGGCGTGTACACGTTACCGAAGCACTTGGACGAAAAGGTGGCTCTGCTGCACCTTGAGCAATTGGGTGTTCGGTTGGATCGCTTGACGCGTAATCAAGCGAAGTACTTGGGTGTGCCGCAGGACGGTCCGTTCAAGCCAAATCATTATCGCTACTAAGAAGCATGCGAAAAGTCCCCGGACGCCTCTGCGTGTCCGGGGACTTTTTTTTGTGCTGCATGGGCAACAAGTCCACCGCCTAACGGCGGCAGCTAGGCAGAGAGGGGCCAACAGGTCAGCACAGAAATTTCTTGTATTCAGTGAGTTGCTGTAGACAATCCCCACCTTATCTTTTTAACCCATAAGGATTTAGACAATGTCGAAGAAAGCCCCTTGGATTACTTACCGCCCTGAATTGAAAGTGTTGGATTGCACCATTCGCGATGGTGGTCTGATCAACGATTCCCAATTCACTGATGACCAAGTGAAAGCGGTTTATGAGGCCTGCGTTGAATCGGGCATCGACTATATGGAAATTGGTTATATGAATTCGCCGGAGGTGTTCCCGACGGATCAATACGGACCTTGGCGCCACTCACGGGAAGAAGATCTGCGACGCGTGGTCGGTGATCATTCTGCTGAGCGAACGGGCCTTAAGCTCGCAGCGATGTTGGATGCAGGCGGAAAGTGCGACTGGAAAAATCAACCGATCCCCCGAGAAGACAGCGTGCTGGATATGCTGCGCGTGGCGTGCTATGCCTCACAAATCACGGAGGCGGCCGAGATGGTGCATCACTGCCATGAACTGGGCTATGAAACGGCCCTTAATATCATGGCTATTTCCACCGTGAAAGATGCTGAGATTGATCAAGTGCTCGAGATCGCTCGCGGCACACCGGCTCAGGTCGTTGTGGTGGTCGATAGCAACGGAAATCTCTACCGCGAACAGATCGATCATTTAGTCCGCAAGTATATGAAGGCGCTGGAAGGAAGTGGCAAAGAGGTGGGCATGCACGCACACAACAACTTGCAACTCGCCTTCGCAAACACCATTGAGGCCATCATCCTTGGCTGTAATCGCGTGGACTCGACGATGTTTGGCTTAGGCCGAGGTGCGGGCAATTGTCCGACCGAACTATTGCTCGGATTTCTACGAAATCCAAAATTCAAGTTGCGCCCCATATTGGCTGCGATTCAGGAAACGATCTTGCCAATGAAACAGCAACTGGATTGGGGACCATCGATTCCTTTCAATATCACCGGTCAACTCAATGCGCATCCCCGTTTCGCCATGAACTTCCGGGATGGTGACACGCCGGATGACTACACGACGTTCTATGATCAAATGCTGAGCGAGGAATAAGGCTGTCCGGTGTCCCGCGACGACTCCTATATCTGGCATCCCTACACGCGCTTTTCTGCCATTGAAGCCGGCCTTCCGACCATCGTACGAGGTGAAGGGGCTTACCTTGAGGACGAGACTGGCGAACGATTCTTTGATGCGGTCTCTTCGTGGTGGGCGTGTAGTCTGGGGCATTCGCACCCACGCATCGTGCGCGCGATTCAGCAACAGGCCGAACAACTCCAACACAGTATCCTAGGCAACCTCAGCCATCCGCCGGCAATCGAACTGGCTGAAAAGCTGGCGCACTTGATGCCAACCCCGGATCGGCATGTGCTCTTTGCGAGTGATGGCGCCAGTTCGGTCGAAGCAGCACTCAAAGTTGCGTTGCAGTATGCACATCAAACCGGGCGGCCAAAACGGACACGGTTCGTCTCGCTCAAGGAGGCGTATCATGGCGATACGCTGGGAGCGGTCGGTGTCGGCTATTTGGAGGAATTTCATCGCTTATTGCGCCCGGCTCTAAATCAGGCCTGGCGACTCGATATCCCTCACTGCGAGGGATGTAAGGGCGCAACTTGTGCGGCGCCATGCTTTAGTGGCGTAGCGGACTGGCTCGCGTCTCGACAGGATGAGGTGGCGGCCGTGATTGTCGAGCCGCTGTGCCTGGGCGCGGCGGGGATGATTATGTATGGCGCTGGCTATTTGCGGGAGTTGGCCGCGACGTGCCGCGCGTTGGAGATACCTTTAATTGTTGATGAAATCGCAATGGGTTTCGGGCGTACGGGACGCATGTTCGCATTTGAGCATGCGGGAATTGACCCGGATATGGTCTGCGTAGGCAAGGCGTTGACGGCGGGCTATCAACCGATGAGCGCATTAATTGTGCGCAATGACATCTATTCCACTTTTGCCGACACGCCTGATGATCACACATTCTATCACGGACATACGTGGAGCGGGAACCCGATCGCGGCGGCTGCCGCACTTGAAACGCTGTCGGTTTACGCCGAAGAAAACATTGTCGAACAGGCGGCCGAGAATGGTGCGCGCATGTTGGCAAAACTTAACCTGTTATGCGAACTCCCTGCTGTCAAATCCGTCCGCGGTTTAGGTCTGATCGGCGTGGTTGAGTTGGAAAAAGACACCTCGACACCGCCCCTGCCCCGTCGGGTTCAATACGAGCTGCGCGATCGCGGCTATTTGCTGCGTCCCTTGGGCTCGGTGATTTACTTAATGCCGCCGCTGAATACGCCCTTCCAAGACATCCGAAACGCGATCACAGCCATTAAAGAGAGCATTATTGTGGCGAGCCAAGACCGTGCGACATTCGTGGATGCTCCCCAGAACCAGGAATCCAAGCCGGGCTGAAGTTCAAACAGCAATCGGCCGGCTTGAAATGCGATCACCCAACCAGCATGCAAACCAACGAGATAGTAAATATGGCCGTGCCGCTGATAGAGGGCGCATAGAATCAATCCAACCAAAAACAGATTGAGCGCAAACGGCCAATAGTGCGTGAGGTCGCTGGTTCGGAAAAACACGTGTGGCAGGAGCGAAAAGCCTGAGTACCAGTGCGCATGCGCGATGCCCTCTGGATGCTGAGGACTAATGAAATGCAAGGCAGCAAAAAAGATACTTGCGACTATGGCGGCCGGGATCCAGCGCATCACATTACGCATCGCACCGAACAGCGCCCCGCGAAAGAATACTTCTTCGACGATCCCGATGATCAGGCTCCCCACTCCATAGGCAATTAGGCGACCGATAAGGCGAGAGACTGAAACGGGCTCCCAACGATAGGCACCGAGTGCCCAAGCAATCAGGAGAATTGTCATCACGGATAACACACCAAAACGCCAACCCGCCCAGATGGCATATCGCCAGCGAGGATACAGCACGAGGCCAAATGCGGCTCGCCAATAGGCTTTCAGCCTGCGCGCCAGAGGAATTAAACCGATCACAAAACAAATCACCACCCAGCGCGCGAGAAACGTTTCGAATGGAATATTGCGCAGCGCGGTAAAGCCTTCGTAGCGTCGGCCCAAAGCGATCATGAAATGAAATAGGGCAGGCCCCGACAGACAGGCCACCACGACTGAACCAAAGATCAGTGCAAACAGCCCGCCAAGGAGTTGCCGACTTTGGAGCGGCGTTAGCGGAGTATTATGGGACGACGCCGCGTTCAAGCGCTTCCTCGATCTCAACCATGCCTCGCCCGTCGCAACGACTACAGAACTCGGCGACACCGTCCTCGTCATACACGCGACCCATACCGCCACAATTTAAGCACATGCGATCATTATCGTAATATCGCCGTGCCTCATGATAGCCGCGCCCAAAACAGATATCACACAAGATCCGCTCACCGGGATTCTCAGGATCATTATGCAATCCGCGCCCTAAGCAATACTCGCACTCATATTGCATGATGTGGCGCTGGCGACTTAATATCTCTGGATCCAAAGGAACGTGATCGGTACGCCGCGATACCTGGGTCCAGTTATCGCGCATCCAAGCCATCTGCAGCACAAAGGCCAGTAGGCCAAGAAGTATAATGGGTGCAATGAAACGATTAGAGGGGCTCGTTCGTTTGCGATGGCGAATCGTTGGCCGTTTACGTGGATCAGGCGAACTCATCTGCGGGTCCCTTTCACCATGCGGTCACGGCCAACGAGATCAGGTTTAACCGCGACATCCGCAAATCCCTTCGACAGCATCGCTTCTTTCATCGCAGCCCCTTGATCGGATCCGATTTCCAGATAAATCCGTCCACCCGACCGCAACACCGTCAAGGCCTGATCGATTAAACGGTATAGCAGCTCCGTACCCATTGGTCCCGCATCCAATGCACTACGCGGTTCGTGTAAACGCACCTCGGAAGATAAGTTCAACCAGTCCGGCGTGGCAATGTAGGGCAAGTTGGCAATAACCAGATCGGCCGACGCCGGAGGTACGCCTTCCAAAAGATCACCTTGCTGCCAAGTAATTCGGTCTGAGAGATTCAAGCGCACCGCATTTTCTTTCGCCAGCGCCAGGGCCTCTTGATGGAGATCGATCGCCGTGACCTGGGCATCGCGCCACTCAGCAGCAATCGCCAAGGCGATGCAGCCCGAGCCTGTGCCCACATCAATGACGACAGGTCGTGCTTGGTCAGTCGTGCTGTAATCAGCAAATATAGTTGCAAGCAACGTCTCTGTCTCCGGTCGCGGAATCAGCGCTCGCCGATCACATGCCAGCTCCAAATCCATAAAGGCGGCGTGTCCGAGGATATATTGCAGCGGCTCTGCTCGCTCCACACGATCTGCGATCGCGCGATATCGCGCCATCTGTGCTGTGGAGAGCATTTGATCAGCATGATCGGCTAATGCCAAGCGTGGCACACCAGAGAGATCCTCCATCAGCCACTCCGCCGACACAGCGGGACTCTCTGCGCCCACGCGCTCAAGCGACTCGGTAAGCGCAGTAAGTGCAGCACCAATGGTCAAGGTCTGCTGATCTGGATAGAGTGACACTGATGACATATCTATAGTATAGCACAAAATAATGGAGCCTCAGCCGCGCCTAGTCTCGCACTTTCAGTACAATTTTGCCGCGCGTGTGCAGTGACTCGATCAACTCGTGCGCGCGGGCTGCATCTTCCAGAGGCAGCACCGCCGCAAGATGCGTTTTAATTGATCCGCTGTCTGCCAACGCAGTTAATTTTGCCAATTGCTCGCCGTTAGGCTCAACAAAGACATAAAATGCTGCCGTCCCCTGCTCCATCAACGACTGACACCGATCAGGTTCAAGGATGGATACGATGCGACCTTGCGTGCTCAAGAGCGGTATACTCTGATCGAAGGTATCGCCGCCAATACAATCGTAGATCAAATCCATGCCGTCTGGCACTGACTCCTTTAACTGATCCCACACCCCTACAGCGTGGTAATCAACCACATGATCTGCACCCAACTCATTCAGATACACATGATTTGCCTCACTGGCAGTCCCCCAAACCATTGCGCCCGTCACTCGAGCAAGCTGCACCGCAAAACCACCCACACCACCGGCCGCCGCATGGATCAACACGCGCTCGCCAGGCTGTAAGTTGCCGGCATCGAATAGCGATTGATACGCCGTCAGCGCCGCCAAGGGCACAGAAGCCGCTTCCTCGAATGAGAATGACTCCGGTTTGCGGGCAATATGTGCGGCATCAAATGTAACGTACTCCGCATAGGCCCCATGTTGGATCACGGGTTTACGTACATAGGAGTAGACTTCATCGCCGACTTGCCACGCCGAGACATCCGTTCCAACGGCATCGATTCGGCCCGCAACGTCCCAACCGAGGATGATAGGAAACTGATTCGGTAGACGGTCCTTGAGGTAACCTTCCCGAATCTTCCAATCAACAGGATTAACACCCGCTGCAACGACCTCAATCCGGACTTCACCTGGTCCCGGCTCCGGCTTGGGCAAGTCTGCCACCTTTAAAACATCTCGCCCTCCAAATTCATTTAAAATAACTGCCTTCATGCCTCGCCTCCGTAGTTTTAGCCCTTGCTGGTATCGACACTTGCTTCCCCGTCACGATAACGCTACCGTTCCAGCCGTTCAAGCTCAGGACGGATAAACGGAGAAATCGACAATTATGAGTTCACTTCATTCAGATTCCAGCAAGTCATCCCCCATGGGACAAGGGGTCTGCAGTACGGTTGAAAAGCTATTGCCACTCTTTTCCAATAACGGCGAAGATCGGCCAGATAGCGTGCTGGATGGCTACCCAAACACACTCAAGATTGTGGAAGGTCTGCAAATTTTGATCGATTCCATGGTCCCTGGGCGCATGTCGCACACGGATGTAGATCGTGATGAGCTAGGACTCTTCTTGATTCGTCGCCTGAGTCAGGCGTGGCGTTTATTGCGCCCTGAGATCGAACGAGCCATTCCTTTCCGATGGAAAGGAGCGGCGGCCATTATGGAAGGTGCTCCAGAACCAACAGATCCTCGCCAAGAATCCTTCGAGTCGATGCGCGCACTGTATGACCGTTTGCCTGCGGTGCGCAGCTTAGTGATTGAAGATATCAAAGCGGCCTATGAGGGTGACCCGGCGGCTTTAACCTATGCCGAGGTGCAGCTCGCTTATCCTGGATTATTGGCGGTTGTTTCGCATCGATTGGCGCATGAGCTTTATCGGCTAAAGATTCCAATAGTGCCCCGCGTTATGAGTGAGTGGATTCACGCCAAGACGGGTGTCGACATCAATCCGGGCGCCGAAATTGGCCACGGCTTCTTTATTGATCACGCCACTGGTGTAGTGATCGGAGAAACGTGCGAAATTGGCAACAATGTGAAATTGTATCAAGGTGTCACATTGGGTGCCAAAAGCTTTACGCTGGATGCGCAAGGTCAACCGGTCAAACACATTAAGCGTCACCCGACGGTGGAAGATAATGTGGTGATTTATGCCAATGCCACGATTCTGGGCGGCGACACGGTGATCGGTAAAGGCTCAGTGATCGGCGGTAACGTGTTTCTAATGGAGAGCGTCCCGCCGAATAGTTTCGTGGCCTCCAAACACCCCGAACTTCACATCAAGACGAGCGAATAAGCTCGATCAGTTCACCTTGTTTTGCGAGTCGGGCCTTGGCTGACTGCCCCCGAATGGCTTGCTCTCGTTCGTCAGCACGCTGATCATTTAAGTCTGCAGCATGATGTGTAATTATCGCATGCTCGACACCCCATTCGGCAGCAAGCTGAACGCCTTGTTGCCAAGTGCTGTGTCCCCAGCCGCGGTAATGTTCATACTCGGCGTCATCCAGTTGGCCGTCAAAGAGCAGCCAATCAACGGGCGATGGTTCGGTGGCGAGCTTGCGCAACCATTCGCGCTCTTCTTGGTCCGACTCGCTCCATTCGACATCGGTCGCAATCACGATGGAAGCGCCAGTGGCAGGCTCATCGATCCGGAAAGCCGTCGAGCCGCCGCGATGCCGAAGCGGACACCAACGAATTTCCAATCCGCCATATGCGCTCGCTCGCTCCATTGATTCATCATCAAATATTCTGAATCGCAGTGCAGCGCCCATATCCTCCAGCGACACCGGCCAAAATGGCGGATTAATATAGGAATGCGCCACATCTTCAACGGTCAATTCATCAAAAATGCGAGCAGCAAGCTCGATCGTCCATTCCTCACTATAGAGCGGCAAGAACGAGGGTAGCCCCATCATATGGTCATGATGATAGTGCGAGAACAGCAGGCAAACATGGCGAGTCGATGGTGATGACGCGCACAGTCGTTCATAGATGGGCATCAAGCCGCTTCCTGCATCAATAATCAGCCGCTCGCCGGCCTGCCCTTCAATCAGGTACGAGGTCGTATCACCACCGTACCGAGCGAATTCCGCATCAATCACAGGCCGTCCGCCTCGAACACCACCAATAAACAGTTTCATGCCTCTATTCCGTCCATCAATTTATCTTCAAACCAATCAACCCGATTATTTCTCGGTCAAATTCCAAATGCCATCCCAGGTTTCGGAAGGCGCATTGAGCAGCGCTTGGCACTTCTTCGCGTACCTTTGCGCGAGCGGATCATCTGTCCATTGCGAGAATTCTGCAAGCGCTGATTTCCAGTCGCCTTGCAAGCATAGTTCAATCGCTTGCTCAAAAGATTCCACGGGAACCGTCAGCGATTCACCGGCAAAGCCTAACACCTCGTAGACTTTGACGGGCGTCTTGCGTCCAACCACCGTGATCGATCCAATCAAGCGACCAATCAGTTCGCCATTGAGTGCCGACCACGTGGACTCCGCAATCATCGTCGAGGTGCCAAAGAATTTGTTCGCTCCTTCCAGACGTGATGCCAAATTCGCCGCATCGCCGAGCACGGTGTAATCAAAGCGTTCGCGCGAGCCCATGTTGCCGACCACGACATCGCCCGTATTGACGCCTATCCGCATATGCAACTCAACACCCGTGCGCTGTTTAAACTCATCCCGTCGCTCGGCCAACTTACGCTGACAGCGCAAAGCCGTTCGCACTGCGCGTACGGCATGGTCGGGCTGGTCCAAGGGCGCATTCCAGAATGCGATGATGGCATCGCCCTCGTATTTGTCGAGGGTGCCGCCCTCAGCCAAGACGATATCGGTCATATCCGACAGATAATCATTCAGTAGCTGCGTCAACGCCTGCGGCTCCAGCTTTTCAGACAGTGCGGAAAAACCGGCGAGATCGGAGAAGAATATTGTCAAGTTGCGGCGTTCCCCACCCAATTTGAGTTGATCCGGGTCACGCATAATCTGCTCAATAACGGCAGGACTCAGATAGTGTTTGAACGCTCCTTTGATGAAGGCCTTTTGACGGCCCTCCAGGGCGTAATTGACCAATACGCCGCCTACAAGCCCCAAGCTGATCGCCAAACTCTGTAAAACAATCGGCCACCATATGCTAAACGCATAGAGATAAAACCCAATCAATCCGGGCAATGGCAAAAAGGCCACAAACACAACCGCCGAACGCCATGCCTTGTTACTGAGCAAGGCCGAAAATGTCGCCAATAGCGCCAAAATAAATGTCGAAATCAAGGCCCAACGATCTGGCAGCAAACGCACAAAGTCGTTGGATAAAAAGTTATCCAGCATCGTCGCATGCACCTCGACACCCGGGGTCACATTACTGATCGGAGTCGGACGCAGGTCCAGTAGGCCGGGCGCACTAAAGCCGAGCAACACATACTTGTTGTTAAACTCAATCGGAGAGATCAAGGGACGCTCGCCATTTTGGATGCGTATTTCGTCTCGAATGATCTGACCCGCCTGAAATCGTTGATGTGTGCCCGGCGGCCCACGATAGCGAAGAATACTGCGTCCCTCCTCATCAATCGGAATTCGACGACGCCCAACCCGAATCGAACCTTCCTCCATTCGCAATTCCGGCAGACGACGTCGATCCGGTGACTGAGCAGCCATGTAGGCCGATAAGCCAAGCGCCGGAATGGCGCGTCCGTCAAACTGTCGGAATAGATGCACGCGGCGTATGATGCTATCGGGATCCGGCACGCCCTTTACATCGCCCATGATGACGGCATTCGTAGCTACATCCGGTATGGGAAATGCCGCCCGCTCCATCACCATCTCACGTAAAGCACGACCTTCAGCCCATTGATCGAATCCACGCACTCGCAGGGCATGATCGGGAACATGCGATGGCCATTCCGTAAACTGTCCGCCGGGATCACCTAGGAAAACGGCCGCCGCAAAAGGCGGTCCGTTCCGGATGGCCTCTCCCAGTAACTGATCATCCTCGGCTGCGCGCAGCGAATGATCGAGAAACAAGACATCAAAAGCCACCGCACGCGCGCCGCCACGCGAGGCAAACTGTAGGATGGCCGAGTAGATTTCGCGGGGCCAAGGCCAGGGTATGCGCAGCTCTTCAGCCGCCCATTGCAAGCTTTCCTCGTCCACCATAATGAGCTTGATATCCTCGGTGGCCACACCGGGCGCGGCACGAACCTGTACGCGCCAGTTCCAGGTTGTGAACTCAACACGCTCAAGCCAACCACGCTGATGCATCGCATACGAACCAGCGGTTACGATAGCCGCAAGAATTAAGGCATATAATGCTTTTTTAATCATATCAATCAACGCGCTCGAAGCGCTTGCTCAAAACGAGCCTGACGTACGGATGAAATTTCAACCGCCGGAATCGACCTGAGCAGGCGCTGAATCTCACGTATCCGGTCCTGCGGGGGTGGATGTGTGCGAGCGAAATCCAGACCGCCGGGTTCTAGACGTTCTTCCATGTGTTGCAACATGCGCACCAGGGCATGGGGATCATAGCCCACCCGTTTCAAAATAGCGACCGCAGCAGCATCCGCTTCCCGTTCAGCTCTGCGGGAGTAACCGCTGGTTGTCAGTGTGTGGGTAACATCTTCGATCGTACTTCCGAAGATTTCGGTTAGCTGACGCACATCCTGACTCCCGAGTGTGCGGGCGGCCGCAAAGGCTCCAATGCTGAAGGCCGATGTGATCCGGGCTGTACGAATGGCCTGCAGTCCATGCTGATGTTGTACGTGACCAATCTCATGGGCAAGAACGGCCGCTAATTCATCTTCACTGGCACAAATGGCCAACATCCCCCGTGAGACAAAAATATATCCACCGGGCGCGGCAAAGGCATTAATTTCGTCACTATCCAAAATCAAAAATCGATATCCCCCAAAGGTTTCGGGACGCTCAGATGCAAGCGCCAAGGCTTGCCCGAGCAAGTTAATATATTCTGTTGCGATCGGATCATCCCAAACGGAGTACGACTCGAGAATAGTGGCCGAAACAGAACGCCCAATGAAGTATTCCTGTTCGGGCGTCAGATCCTTGTAGGTGCGTCGGAGCGCGTCGGCCTCTTCAGAGGTTAACACGCCAGTAGCTTCGCCTACCGTGGCGCCGACCCGCGAAACAGTTTCACAGCCGACGGCGAAGAAAAGACTGCTCATCAGGACTGTGTGGATTCCGAACCATTTAATTATTCGGCTCATTCCTCGTCCTCCTCGAGCAGCCCATCAAGCTCTCCCTCCTGAAGAAATGCCAACAGTGCTTCCGGAGACTTGCGCAGTGTTGCCATGAAATCGACCCAGTGAAAGTCAATTTCCTCGAACTGGCTTCGGAACTCGCCTTCGACCTCCGCATTGAAACCGCGTCCAGCCAATGCCAGCTCATCTTGTGTTGCGGCGCCACTTAGATCGCGGTCACCTGCTTGCCAAACTATACGTTCGCGTGTCAGTGCCGTTTGATGAATCCAGCCTGTCTTTTCCTGCCACTCGACGTAGCGCCATGGGCCTTGCTCGCGCTGCACCTTGACTTCCTCACCGTAAGGCAAGATCGCCACGACAGCTCCGAGAAAAGAGGCGCGATTCCGTAATTCGCCCTCTCTGACCTGCACACTCATCGTCGATGCAACGGTATAGCTTTGCAGTGCCACTAAAACGAGTCCAACGATCGTGATTTTTTTCATGCTGAGTTCTCCTCTCACTCTTGGACGTCTCGAGCGGCCGCTTTCTTCATTGCTGACGCGACTTCGTCCACGAGTGCAGCAAAACGTTGAATCATCAAATCCTCTACTTCGTCGTCCTCCAATGCGGGCAAAGCCCGGTCTAAAAGTTGTAATGCGTCAGTCCACTGATCAGCGGCAGCATAATGACGTGCTGCGCGATAACTGCGATCCAGTGTTTTGACGGGTTCAGCGGCTAGCATCCAAACGTCCGCTGCGCGTGCGAGCGCTCTGGACATATCGGTATAGCGGCCAATATTGCGATAATGATGGGCCTCGCGATCAAATGCTGTGGCAGCTGCGATCAGATCATCATCGACCAAAGCTATCTGCCCTTCGATTTCGGCCAATCGAGCAGCAATACGCTCATCTCTAACCCGGCGTCCCTCACGCTCCGCCTGCTGCCACTCCTCTCGCGCGGCCTCAAAGTCATCTAACTCCATCGCCAACAAGGCACGGAGTGTCCGTGTTTGCGCCCGAATTGGGCGAGGCGGACGATTCTCAAGCAACGCATCCGTCACAGACCATGCGGCTGATGTCTCGCCCGAAGACCGTAGGTATTCTGCCTGCACCAACTGGACATCATAGGTCGACTCCCCGGCTCGCTCCAGTTCGACAATGGCTTCCGCTAACAACTCCGCCACGCGATCGTCTCTGCCCAGTGCGATACGGCACAGTGCCAGATTATACGCACTAGCTCCAATAGCCACCGGACGGTCAGCAATCCGAGCACGAATCCAAGCGCGTTCATAGAGTTCGGCTGCTCGCGCGATGTCACCCCGGGAAAAGGCGGCGTGAGCAGAGGTCATCATGCGATGGTGATACGCATAGATCACCTCATCTGTTCGGCCATTGCCCGCCCGGGGGCTACTGCACCCCAGCAACCCCAGCATCGTAAGAAGCGAAATAAGCATCAACCCTCTAGTCATGACGCCCTCCCGCGCCCACAATCACGGATGGCGACAAGCGTTCGGCTTCAGGACGGTCCGGGATATCCATATATCTGCGTAACAACCAATGACGCTGCAACCCTTCCATCAACACTTCTGCTTCCTGCAGTGTGGCTTGCGTTTGATAAACTAATCCCGGCACATCCTCCAGTTCTCCGGCAAGACGATAGGTCATTTGAGGTAACGGCTTAGTCGCCTCGCTGACATCAGCCAAAATATGGTTCACTTCACGAATCGCCCGATGTACGTCAGCAATCATTTCATCCAGTTGCGCGGCGGTATCGGGGTCACTCAGTAAACGTCCGGCCGCACCCTCCCCTGCTTCCAGATTCTGACCGATTTGATTCAGTGTGCCGAGGAGTTGTTGGACATCGCCGTCCGGCGCCCGCAAGTCCTCCGCAAGGCTCGTATATTCCTGCAACAATTGCTGCAGTTGCTCAATCGCTGGCACCGTGGTTGTACGCACTTCCTCCAACAGCGACTCGGCCAAGTCTAACAACTCGGTGTCCTGGACTACGGGGATGTAGGCGTTTTCTGCCGGTAATGGCTCGCCAAAACCACGCGTGATGTCGAGAAATGAGTCGCCAGCCACCCCAAAGGTCCGACGCACGACACCGGTGGAGTCTTCCCGGATATACTGAAAGAAGCGCCCACGCACGCGGAACACGCCTTCCATCACGCCGTCTTCGCGAGGTTCAATGTCCAATACGGTACCCGCAGGCGTATCTAACACGCGGATTTCCGAGCCGCGCCGTAATCCCATCGACCCATCCATACCAAATTCTCCGCGCAGCTCGTAGGTCGGCTCGAACCAACCCTGTGCCCGCCCAGTGACATAGATCCCCGCCACGACCAATGCGATCACGAGCAGCACAAAGATGCCCACAATCTCATTCACATAGCGAAACTTCAACGGTTTACTCATGCACAGCTCTCCCACTGGTCACCTTTGACTTTAGCACGCACCTGAACGTTCAGCGATGGATTATTCTGCACGCGCGGGTCGTCACTGATCCAGATCACACAGGCGCCTTTCTCACGTTCACGCGCTACCGCTGAAATCAGCTGCTCACACTCTTCATCGCTTACGTCACGCGTGGGCTCTTCCAAAATCAAGAGTCGTGGCTCCGCCAGCAATGCACGAATCCATTGACTGATTTCAGCATCGTGACGACTAATCCAAGCGGGGCGTCCACTCGGTAACTCTGCGCGTCCGAAGTAGGTCGCGAGTTCAAGCGCTTTGGCATAAGCCGAGACCGAGTCCATGCCGTGGTGCCGCTGCGCCAAGGTGATATTCTCATCTATATCCAGATTACTAATCCACGCATGATCGGCAAACACGCGCCCGATTCGACTGCGCAGTGTCGCTACGTCGTCCGGCGCCCACTCTTCCCAAGCGCGACCCGCAAACATGATCTCCCCCGCAACTGGACTCAACAAGCCCATCGCAGCATCCGCCAACGCTGGCCAACCCTGCTCGTCGCGCCATTCCAACAGTAGCGCCTCACCGTCTTCCAACGAAAAAGAAATCTCGCGAATGGATTGATCGTAGCGCGATGTCGGTGGCAGTGTGACCGACTCAAAACGTAATTGATTGGTTGCCATGGTTTCTTGCTAAATAAAAATGATGATCGTGATCAGCGCCGACACAACGAATAGCATAGCCACCGAGCGCACCAGCGCACGCGTGGTGGCTTGTGGCACCTCGGTGACTGCGCCTTCCACTTGCAGCCCCTCAACACAGCAGATGGCTCCGGTCATGAGGCCGGGAATCAGTGTCTTTGCAAAAAGGCTGAATACATCGGCAGGAGTGAGCGCCCCCATAATCGAGTCTATGAATACCCACGGCGTTCCCGTATAGGCACCCAATAAGAGACCACTGAGAAAACCGCTCACGAAAGCCACCACAATAAACAGAATGGTGAGCGCGAATACAGATAACATCACGCCCAGCACGCGCGGCAGGACCAAGTAGGTGAACGGATCAAGCCCCTGGGCATCGAGTAGTCGCACTTCGCCGTTAACTTTCATATTTCCCAGCTCTGTCGTAATCGCGGCGCCACTGCGACCGATGACGACAAAGTTTGTCAATAAGGGACCTAATTCACGTACAATCACAGCCACGAGGATCGGTCCCAACATTTCCGACTGACCTAAGCGCGACAACAACAATTGCACCTGAACCACAATCGACACGCCAACCAGCAAGGCAATAAGCGCAATGAATCGTGTCGCTTCAACGCCCGTAAAAAGAATTTGGCGCGACAGAACGTTCCGAGCAGTTGAACGCCAGTGACGCGGGCGAACAGCCACTGCCAGGACAGCGGCGCAGACGGATACCAGATACGTTACTGAACGCACTTTCCCGATCAACCAAGCCCCCATCGCTGAGATCCAATTCATGAGAGCACTCTACTCCACAGGAATGGCGATTCACAAGTGTTGGTTCGCTGGGATAAGGGGGTTCAACAGAGTCATTAAGTTCTCCGCAAGGAATTTCGAATGAATGATTTGGACCCCATGTGGATGGCGGAGCTCTGCGACGCCGCGATCTTACATGGGCAAATGCAAACTCTTGTGCGGCCTCCGGTCTCGCGGAGCTCGCCCCTCCACACGCGAGTCAAAGCATGATGGTCATTTTGGAGGGCGGAGCTCTGCGACGCCGGGACAGGAATGG